>JAFGPU010000515.1 GCA_016936035.1 Acidimicrobiales bacterium | reverse complement strand
GTCGCCCACGGGCAGATGGACGAGGGCTCGCTCGAGAAGGTCGTGCTCGACTTCTGGGAGGGCGAGTTCGACGTGCTGGTCTGCACCACCATCATCGAGTCGGGCATCGACATGCCGACCGTCAACACGCTGGTGGTCGACCGGGCCGACCTGCTGGGCCTGGGCCAGCTCCACCAGATCCGGGGCCGGGTCGGGCGGTCGGGCCAGCGGGCCTACGCCTACCTGTTCCACCCCCGCGACCGGGTGCTCACCGAAGAGGCCTACGAGCGGCTGAAGACCATCGGCGAGGCCACCGAGCTGGGCTCGGGCTTCAAGATCGCCATGCGCGACCTCGAGATCCGCGGTGCCGGCAACCTGCTGGGCACCGGGCAGTCGGGTCACGTCGCCGCCGTGGGCTACGACCTCTACTGCCAGATGGTCAGCGAGGTCGTGGCCGAGCTCAAGGGCGAAGAGGTGCGGGAGCCGGCCGAGATCAAGCTCGACCTCCCCCTCGACGCCAACCTGCCCAAGGACTACGTGGCCAAGGAGGAGCTGCGGCTCGAGGCCTACCGGCGCTTGGCCGCGGTCACCACCGAGGCCGAGGTCGACGACATCCGCGCCGAGTGGCAGGACCGCTACGGACCGGTGCCCGACGCCGCCGTCGCCCTGCTGGATGTGGCCCGCCTGCGGGCCGAGGCGGCCCGCCTCGACATCCGCGAGATCAACGTGGTCAAGGTCACGGCCATCGGGGCGGCCGTGTGGACCGCCCGCATGAGCCCGGTCGAGCTCAAGGTGTCCGAGGAGATCCGCCTCAAGCGCCTGGTCCCCAAGGGCATCTACAAGGCCGAGCTCGGGCAGCTCGTCATCCCGGTCAAGGGCGGCCGCACGGTCGCCACCGAGCTGGTCGAGCTGCTGTCGACGTTGTTCCCCGCCAAGGAGCAGGCGGCGTAGTCGTCACCCGTCGGCCCGGGTTCGTGGGCGGTGCGGCGAGTCCCTACGATCTGGGCGTGCTCAACCGACGCATCACCTCGCTGATCGCCGCCGTCGCCGTCGCCGGGCTCGCCGCCACGGGTTGCTCCGAGCAGTCCGCGGCGGTGCGCGTCGGCGACACCACCGTCTCGCGCAGCGACTTCGAGGACGAGCTCGACCTGTTCTACGAGGACGACGAGCTGCGCACCTTCGTGTTCGGCCAGGTCGACCGGGCCCAGCTGCGCGGCGACCTGGCGGGGGGCTACGCGCAGCAGTACGTGGGGGCCGTCGCCGGGCTGCACGTCCAGTTCCTGGTGGCCGAGACCGTCCTCGACGACGAGGGCTTCGAGCTGACCGACGACGACCGCTCGGCGGCGGAGGACCTCGTCGAGCAGGCGGTGCCCGGTGGCGTCGACAGACTGCCCGACGACCTCCGCCCCGACTTCCTCGACGGCGTGGCCGCCTTGACGCGCCTGCAGGACGAACTGGGCGAGGAGGAGTTCAACGAGGCGATGACCGCCGGTTTCGAGCAGGCCGACGTCGACATCAGCTCGCGGTACGGCACGTGGGACACCGACCAGTTCACGGTCACGCCGCCGGGTGGGCCTGCTGCCGCCCCGGGCGCGGCCGACCCGGCGAGCGACCTCGCCGTCGGGTGATGCGCACGGCCCGCCGACCCAGCGCCGGCGTCGTGCCGTGACCGATCCCACCTTCACCTCCACCGGCGGCGCCTTCGCCGACCGCCGTCCCCGGGTCGTGGTGTGCGGGCTGGGCCCCGCCGGGCCCGAGCTGGTCACCGCGGCGACGACCGCCGCGGTCGAGCGCATCGACCACCGCTTCGTGCGCACCACCCGCCACCCGGCGGCGCCGGTGGTCCGCGACGCCGTCAGCTTCGACCACCTGTACGAGCAGGCCGGCACCATCGACGACGTGTACGCGGGCATCGTCGAGGCGCTGGTGGCCGCAGCCGACGCGCACGGCGAGGTGCTGTACGCGGTGCCGGGCTCGCCGGTGGTGGCCGAGCGCACCGTCGAGCTGCTGCTCGCCGACGACCGCATGGCGGTCGAGCTCGTACCGGCCCTGTCGTTCGTCGACCTGGCGTGGGTGCGGCTGGGCATCGACCCGGTCGAGCGGGGCGTGCGCCTGGTCGACGGGCACCGCTTCGCCACCGAGGCGGCGGGCGAGCGCGGCCCGCTGCTGGTGGGGCAGTGCGACGACCGCGACGTGCTCTCCGAGGTCAAGCTGGCCATCGGCGACGTCGTCGACGCCCTCGACGTCGGGGCGTCGGCTGCCACCCACGTGGGCGCCGCCGAGACCGCCGTTGCCGACGACCGGGACGAGCACGACGTGCGGCAGGCGGGGGCGGGCGCCGAGCCGACGGTCGTGGTGCTCCAACGGCTGGGACTGCCCGACGAGCAGGTCACCGAGCTGCCGTGGCACGAGCTCGACCGGGCGGTGACGCCCGACCACCTCACGTCGGTCTACGTGCCGGCCCTCGGCGCGCCGGTGGCGGGCGAGGTGGCGGCGTTCGCCGAGGTGGTGCGGCGCCTGCGCGCCGACTGCCCGTGGGACAGCCAGCAGACCCACCACACCCTGCGCCGCCACCTGCTGGAGGAGGCCTACGAGGTGCTCGAGGCGATCGACCACCTCGACGTCGAGGCCGGCGACGGCTTCGACCTGCTCGAGGAGGAGCTGGGCGACCTGCTGTTCCAGGTCGTGTTCCACGCCACGCTCGCCGCGGAGGCGGGCCGGTTCACCCTGGCCGACGTCGCTCGGGGGATCAGCACCAAGCTGATCAGCCGCCACCCGCACGTGTTCGCCGGTGTCGAGGTGGCCGACGCCGACGAGGTCGCCGAGCGCTGGGAGCAGCTCAAGAAGGCCGAGAAGGGCCGGGCGAGCGTCATGGACGGCATCCCCGCCGCCCTGCCCGCCCTGCTCTACGCCTCGAAGGTGCAGCGCAAGGCCGAGTCGCAGGGCGTCGACTGGCGGTCGCTCGTCGGGGACGACCCCGGCCTGAGCGAGGCCGGCCGCCTGCTGCTCGACGCCGTCGACACCGTCCGCCGGGCCGGCGACGACGCCGAGAGCGAGCTCCGCATCGCCGCCGAGCACGTCCGCGACCGCTACCGCGCCCAGGAGTCCTGACCGGTTCGCCCCGGGGGCCCCGGGGTTCTGGCGGCTGTCAGGTGGCGATGTGCTGGTGAGGGACGCCAGAAGTTGGTGGGGCGCCGGGGGTGTCGGTGGGGTGGCGCGGCTCGGGGGTTCTGGCGGCTGTCAGCACCTCGCCGTCACTCGAACATGGCCGTCGAGATGCGGACGGGGCGGGCGTGCTGGGCGAAGGTGCTGGTGGCCAACGCCACCACTGCGGCGACGAGCGGCAGAGCGACGAGCAGCACCCCCACCGTGGGCCAGGGGACGACGAAGCGCGTCGTGCCGTCGCCGGCGGCGACGAAAACCGCGACCGGCAGCAGGCCGGCCGGCACGGCCATCGCCGCACCGGTGACGGCCAGCAGCCAGGCCCGCGCCCCGGCCCCGCGAGCGAGCGTGCCGGGCGCGGCCCCGGCCACGCTGAGCACCTCGCGCTCGTCGCGGGCCTCCGCAGCCGCCAGGGCCAGGCTGGCGCCCACCACCAGCACCGAGAACAGCAGCGCCACGCCGGCAAGGATCAGGCCGATCTGGCTCGGCGTCACCACCGCGTCGTTCGGCTCGTCGAACGTCAGCTCGAGATAGACGTCGGACGGCGTCCGGTACAGGCCGCCCGCCCAGTCGGCCTGCAGGACCGAGAGGTCGTCCTGCTGGGACGGGGTCAACGGCGCGGGCGTGCGGTACATCGACCCGATCTCAGTCACCACGAGGCCGAGGTCGTCGGCCAGGTCGGGGTCGATGAGACTCCAGTCCCAGACGCCGCCGAACCGGACGCGGCTGGCGATGGTGACGACGTCGTGGGGCGACCCGTCGGGAAGGGTGATCTGCCCGGTCGCCGGCATGCCGGCGTTCCCGGCCGCGGGGGCCGCCGTCCCGGTGTCGATCGGCAGGGCCCCGGTCATGCGGTCCGGGTGTCGCAGGGCGACGAGGCCGACCTCGTCGAGCGCGGCGCGCACGTCGTCGCCGGCCTCGAACGCGTCGAGGAGCAGGTCGTCCGCCACCACGGGGACCGACGCGTCGACCCAGTCGTCGAGAGAACCCGCCACACGGATGGAGGTCGGCTCGACGCCGAGGGCCTTCTCGAGCTCGGTGGCGAGGTCCGCAGGGGGTGGCGCCAGGTCGAGCCGGCCCCCGCCTTCCGCCTCGCCGCCCTGGTCGGTCATGCGAAGGACGCTGGCGACCACCACGTCGTCGGGCACGACGGGCTCGGTGTCGCCTGCGTCTGCGCCTGCGACGAGGGCGGCCGCCGCCACCGCCAGCCCGGCCGCGGCGGCGACGGCGCTGACGACCGCGCCGGTGCGGCTGCGCTGGCGGGCCAGGCTGCGCGCAGCCAGGCGCCAGGCACCCCGCGTGCGCGCCGCCAGGGGCTCCATGAACGAGACGAGCTTCGGCGCAATGGCGCACGTGCCCAGCAGCTCGAGGACGCCGCCGGCGACGGCCACCCCGGCCCACATCTCACCGTCTTGCCCCGACCGCGCTCCGACCACCGCCACGGCGAGCAGTCCGAGCCCGATCGCGAACGCCGCGCCGCCCGCGACGACGACCCGCCGTCGCACCGGCGGCATCGGTCGGCGCCCGGCGAGGGCGGTCAGCGTCGGGATGCGGGTGATCGTCCGGGCCGGCACCAGTGCGGCCACCGTGGCGGCGACGACGCCGACCATGGCCGCCAGTGCGATGTCGGCCGGCCGGATGTCGAAGCCGGGAAGCCGGTGTCCGATCACCTCCTCGATCCGCTCCCGTCCGACGAGGGCGAGGCCGCCGAAGGCGAGCGCCACGCCGGCCAGCGACCCGACGATGCCGGTCACCGTGCCCTGCAGGCCGAGCATCGCCCGCAGCACCGCAGCCGCGGCCCCGTTCGCCGACAGCTGGCCGAGGGTCGTGAGTTGGCGCCGTGCGCCGGCCGTGAACGCGGCGGCGATGACGATGCCGACGACGGTCAGCACGAGCCCGCCGAGGACGTAGCTCCACGTCACGGGCACGGATCGGTCGTCGACGGTCGGCGTCGGCGACCGTACGGACAGGTTCGGGTGCGCGGCCTGCACCGCCGGCCGATCGGTACCCGCCGGGAGGTCGACGAGCCCGTACACGGAGACCGATCGCGGCCGGCCGAACTGCCCGACGTCGGGCGT
>JAFGPU010000514.1 GCA_016936035.1 Acidimicrobiales bacterium | reverse complement strand
GGTTCGAGAGCTGGGAATCGAACCTGGCCGCCCGAGCCGGGCTCCGTGCCGCCGTGGCCTACGCCCGATCGTGGGGCCTCGACGCCATCGCGACCCGCGTGACGACCGTGGCGGCGGCCCTGCGGGCGCGGCTGGCCGCGGTCCCGGGGGTGACGGTGCGCGACCACGGCCGGCGCCTGTGCGGCATCGTCACCTTCACCAAGGCGGGCGTCGAGGCCGAGGCCGTGCAGGCGGCGCTGGCAGGCCGGGGCGTGAACGTGTCGGTGTCGTCGCCGTCGTCCACGTTGCTCGACGCCGAGCGCCGGCACCTCCCGCCGCTCGTCCGTGCCTCGGTGCACTACCTGACGACAGAGGCTGAGCTCGACGCCGCGGTGGCGGCGGTGTCGGCCGCGACGTGAGACCTCGTCTCCCGTCGGGCGGGCCGGGGGGGTCGTGCGGGTGGTGGCCAACGACCTCGCCGGCGCCGAGTCCGGGCCGCCGGGCCGGCCGGCCGTCTGGCACGCGGGCGCCGGGGGCGGCATCCTGCCCCGATGGTGGAGCTGCTGACCGGAGGTGCCGGCGAGGCCCCAGTCCACGACGCGGCGACGGTCGTCCTCGTCCGCGACACGGCCGCCGGGCTCGAGTGCCTGATGCTGCGGAAGACCAAGGGGCAGGCGTTCGGTGGGCTCTGGGTCTTCCCCGGCGGCCGCGTCGAGGACGTCGACGGCGAGGGCTTCGACGCGGCCCGCACCGCCGCGGTGCGCGAGGCCGAGGAGGAGACAGGTCTGCTGCTCGACGCCGCCGCCCTGGTGCCCTTCGCCCACTGGAACCCCCCGGCCGAGGCGCCCCGGCGGTACGCCACCTGGTTCTTCCTCGCCGGGTTGCCGGAGGGCGCCGCGGACGTGATCGTCGACGGCAACGAGATCGGCGACCACGTGTGGACGGGCCCGCAGGCGGCGCTCGAGCGCCATCGAGCGGGCGAGATCGACCTGCTGCCGCCCACGTGGATCAGCCTTCGCCGCATCGCCGGGATGCCCGACGCGGCCACGGCCCTCGCCGCCGTGGCGGCCCAGCCCGTCGACCACTTCACCACCCGCCTGGCCGACGCGGACGGCGTGATGGTGACCATGTGGGAGCCCGACGTGGCGTACGGCACGGGCGACCTGTCCGCGCCCGGCCCCCGCCACCGCCTGTACATGGACCCTGCCGGGTGGCGCTACGAACGCTCCGGCTGACCGCAGGCCCGCCCCGAAGGGGTGGAGGGCGGCGCGGGCTGCGAACATGGACGCGATGGACACCCCCGACACCGCCGGCGCACCGCCGCCGCCGGCCGGCCCCGACGCCGCCCTCGGCGACGCGGCACCCAGCACCGTCGACGACGCCGACGACGGCCGGGGTGCACGCGACGTCACCGACGACCGTGGTGCGCCCGGCGCAACCCACGACACCGGCGGGGGACCTCCCGGCGCCACCGACGACGCCGCCGACGGTGCCCCCGCGCCCAGCGGCCTGTCGTGGGCGAAGGTGGCCGTGCTGGGGGTGGCGCTGACCTTCCTCGGGTTCGCGATCGGCTTCGCGGCCACCCGCGACCGGCCGCCGTCGACGAGCTCGGCCGACGTGGGCTTCCTGCAGGACATGATCACCCACCACGACCAGGCGCTCGGGGTGGCCGCGCTCACGATCGCCCACGGCGACGACCCCGGTGTGCGCAGCTACGCCCGTGAGGTGGTGACGTTCCAGTCCTACGAGATCGGGGTGATGACCCAGATGCTCGACGAGTGGGGCCTCACCCGCGGCGACCGTTCCGACGAGGCGATGGCGTGGATGGACATGGCCGTGCCCGTGGAGCAGATGCCGGGCCTGCTCACCGACGACCAGCTCGACGAGATCGGCGAGGCCCGGGGCGCCGACATCGACCGCCTGTTCCTCGAGCGCATGGCCGAGCACCACCGCGGCGGCCTGCACATGGCCCACGAGGGCGCCCGGCTCGCCGAGGACGAGGACGTGGCCGCGCTGGCGGCCCGCATGGAGCGCAACCAGTCGGGCGAGATCAACGAGTACCGCATGACGGCCGAGGCCCTCGGCTTCGACGTCGACATCGAGCCGGCCACGGTCCCGCCGGCCGACCTCCCGCCCCGAGACGGCTGACGCCCGACCGGCCGGCGTGGCTGTCACAGGCGGGCACTAGCCTGACGGCCATGGCTCGCTCCGGCCTGGTCCCTGGCTCGTCGCTGGCGACGGCGACGGCGACGGCGATGCCCCTCGCGCAACCTGCGCCGCCCGTCCTGCCGTCGCTCGCCCCGAGGGTCCCGACCGTGCACCAGCTCCGCCAGCCCCCGCGGCTCGCCTCCCGCGCCGCCGGCGCGCCCGTCAACCCGTGACCGTCCCCGGTCCGCGCGCCCTCGGGCGCGGGGTGGTCGTCAACGTGGGCGACCCGGTGCCGTCGCCGTGGGCCGGCGCGCCCGTCGTCACCATCGACCAGCACACGGCCGACGCCGCCCACGACGTCCCCGCCCCGGGCGTGGTCGAGCTCCACCGGGCCTGGTCCGAGCGCCGGCCGGTCGTCGTCGCGCTCGCCGTCGACGCCGCCGCGTTCCGCTCGCCGCGGTGTCACACCGCCGACGAGATCGGCGAGCCGTGGCTGCTCAGCCCGGGGTTCGAGCTGTGGCACGACCGGCTCCACTTCCTGGTGTGGGCCAACAACTACGACGCCCGCGGCGGCGACGACCCCGTCTGGTGGTGGGGCCGCAAGGCGGTGCGGGCGGGGGCGACGGCCCTCCCCCAGGCCGCGGGAGCCGTCGGCGACGTGCTGCTCCCCGACGGCATCCCGGCGTGGGTCGACGGCGGCCCCCGGGGCGGGCTCACCGGTCCCGACGGTCTCGCCACCGAGCTCGGCGGTGCCGCACTGGTGCACGCCGAGTCGGTCGAGCAGGGGGGCCTCGCCGCCGTCCCGCCGCCGGTCCGGCCCACCTCCGAGCTGGCACCCGACCAGCTCGCCGCGGTCACCCACGGCGCCGGCCCGGCTCGGGTCATCGCCCCGGCGGGCTCGGGCAAGACCCGGGTGCTCACCGAGCGCCTGCGGCACCTGGTCGTCGACCGTGGCTACGAGCCCGACGCCGTCGTGGCGGTCGCCTACAACCGCAAGGCACGCGACGAGATGGTGGCGCGCACCGCCGGCGTCGGCGGCCGCATCCTCACCCTCAACGCCCTGGGGTACGACATCGTCGCCGCCGGCCTGGGCCGCAGGCCCGACGTGCTCGAGCAGCGCGACGTGCGGCGCATCCTCGAACCGTTCGTGCCCCGGGGCGCCCGCCGGCTCAACACCGATCCGCTGGCGCCCTACATCGAGGCGCTCTCGGCGGTGCGGCTCGGCCTGCGCGACCCGCTCCAGGTCGAGGACGAGCGGGGCGACGTGCCCGGCCTGGCCGAGGCGTTCCCCGCCTACCGGGCCGAGCTCGAGCGCCGCGGTGTCATCGACTTCGACGAGCAGGTGCTGCTCGGTATCGAGCTGCTGCTGCGCGACGGCGCCTTCCGGCGGGCGCAGCAGGCGCGGCACCGGCACCTGCTGGTCGACGAGTTCCAGGACCTCACCCCGGCGCACGTCCTGCTGGTGCGGCTGCTGGCGGCGCCCACCTTCGACGTGTTCGGGGTCGGCGACGACGACCAGGTCATCTACGGCCACGCGGGTGCCTCGCCCCGGTTCCTCACCGAGTTCGGCCGGTACTTCCCCGGGGCGCACGAGCACGCGCTCGAGGTCAACTACCGCTGCCCGCCGCCGGTCGTCGCCGCCGCCCGCCACCTGCTGACCCGCAACACGGTGCGGGTGCCCAAGGTGATCCGGGCCGCCGGCGACGGCGGCGCCCCCGAGGCACCGTCCGATCGCGACGCGTTCACGGTGCGCCGCCACCTGCCCCAGGCGGGGGCCACCGAGCTCGTCGACGTCGTGCGAGGGTGGATGGCCGCTCCCGACGTCGACCCCGACGACGTGGCCGTGCTCGCCCGGGTGGGCTCGCTGCTGCTCGCCCCCCACGTCGCACTGGTGGAGGCCGGCGTCCCCGTGACGTCCATCCTGCGCGCCGACGTGCTGGGGCGCACCGG
>JAFGPU010000099.1 GCA_016936035.1 Acidimicrobiales bacterium | reverse complement strand
CGGCAGGCGGGTGAGCCTGCCGAGGGCGGAGCGGGTGGAGGCCACGAGCAGCGACGACGAGGTGACCGCCACGCCCTCGATCACGTCGTCGGACTCGGCGACGACGGTGCGCCAGCGGTCGGGCGCGGGGTCGGCGACGTCGGCCGCGACCACCCGCCCGCGGGGGGCGTCGAGCGTGGTGGTGCCGACGAGCCGATCGCGGACGACCGTGAAGGAGGACACCGCCTCGACCCCTTCGATCACGGTGGTGCGAGCGCCGGTGGTGCGGTCGATGAGGTGGACGTCCACCCGGGTCCACCCGAGCGACACCTCGACGACCAGCCAGCGGCCGTCGCGCGACATCTCCACCGCCGGCCATGCGGTCTTGTCGGGCAGGTCGCCGAACACCAGCTCGTCGTGGCCCGGGTCGTCGCCGAGCACGTGCCACCACACGGTGCGGTGATAGTTGGCCTCGTCGTCTCCCACGGCGGCCGGGTCGGGATAGCGGGTGTAGGCGAACGCCGAGCCGTCGGGCGCCCACGCGACCGACGCCGCCCGCGTGTGGGGGATCGTGTCGTCCAGCTGCCGGCCGGTGGCGACGTCGACCACCTGTAACGTGCTGCGCTCGTCGCCTCCGGTCGAGGTGCCGAACGCGACCAGGCGGCCGTCGACCGACGGGGCGTACCAGTCGACGGCGGCGGTGGCGTCGCCGGTGAGCCGGTGGGGGTCGACGAGCGTGCGAGGGGTGGGAACCCGCTCGCCGTGGAGGTCGCGCACCACCAGCACCGCCTGCTCGCGGTCGCCCCAGCGGTCCACCGAGAACAGTCGCCCACCCCGGATCGACGGTGCGCTCGCGATGCCGGCCGAGAACAGCTGCGCGTAGCGGTCGACGAGCCCGGCCCGGCCGGGCCGGGCGTCGAGGAGGGTGCGGGTGCGTGCGTTGCTGGCCTCGACCCAGGCCCGGGTGGCGGGGGCGTCGGCGTCCTCGAGCCACCGGTACGGGTCGGGCACCGCGACGCCGTGGACCACGTCGACCGTGTCGGCACGCGGGGCCGGGGCCGGGGGCGGGGTCAGTCCCATACCTCTCCGATGTCGGTCACGGCCGGCAGCGGTGCCACCCGCACGCCCGCCTCGGCGGCCAGGCGCCGGAGCAGCGCCGGGCCGACCTGCTGCCGGCGCCCCCGGGGCCAGCGCCGTTCGCCGGCGGCGCCGAACAGCGCCAGGGCCCGGCTGCCGCCGGGGTCGTGGCGCACGCGGTAGCGCACGCCCTGGTGGCCGGCGGCGGCGAAGGCGGCGGCCCACCGCTGGGGCAGGTCGTAGGGCGTGATGCTGGCCAGCTCGGCGGTCACGCCGTAGCCCCGGGCCGCGCGCACGGTGGTGTCGGCGGCGCTGCACTGCCGGGGCAGGCCGAGGTGCCACATGCTGAGCCTGGCCGCCCAGCTCGGGCTGACGACGTTGACGGGGCCGAGCACTTCGAGCATGGCGCCGACCTCGTCGTCGGCGAGATAGCACGTCCCGCGCGGCGGGGCGAGGTCGAACCGGCCGTACGCGCTGCTGGAGAACCACCATGGTCCCAGGCCCGAGGTGGTGACCCGGCACAACACGGTGCCGGCGTGCACGTGCCACACGGGGAACCCGTCGAGGTGCTCGTGCGGCGGCGGCTCGCCGATGCTCGGCGTCTGGCGGGCGCCCGGGGGACGCTTGGCGTCGTCTGTCACGGGAGCGTGGTGACGTCGCCGGGCGCTACGACGCGAGCGCCCAGCGGGCGGCGCGCTCGTCGGCCAGGTCGAGCACGGGCGCCAGCGCGCCCCCGGCCCGCAGGTGGTCGACCACGGTGCGCCCACCCAGCCCGGGCTGGGGCGCGGCCAGGAACGCCGCCACCATCCACTCGTCGTCGGGCGTCTGCGGCAGGAACCGATCGAGCACCTCGGCGAGGCCCCGCACGACGCGGTTGCGCTCGTCGAGCTGGAAGGCGGGGTAGACCCACATGCCGTCCGCGGTGCGCAGCGCCAGGATGGTGCGCCGTCGCCGTCGCTCTTCGACGGCCTGGCGGCTGACCCCGCCCAGCACCCGGGCGATGCCGCTGGTGCTGTAGAAGGGACCGAGCTCGGCCCACGGCGACGGTTGGGGCACGGTCGCCAGCATGCGGGCTGCCAGTGCGTCGGGGTCGCCCAGCTCGTCGGGGGAGTGGCCCTGCGCGCGCAGCGCGTCGACCCGCCGGGCCAGCTCGGCGCTGACCTGGGCCGAGACCCGGGCGACGTAGGGGTCGACGGCTGCGGCCGCCGCCGCGGCCGTCGCCGTGTTGGCTGCCTTCGGTGCGGGAGACCTCTGGCTCATGGGGTCAGCGTACGCCTGCAAGGGCGTCAAGGCAAGGGCGTCAAGGTTGGCTGGCGTGAAGCTGAACCGGCGTCGACGGTCAGCCGGCGTGCGAGGATGCCCAGTCGACCAGGTCGTCGGCGGTCATGGTGTTCACGATCTGTTCCGGTTCGATGCCGTGGCGGGCGGCCTTGTCGCAACCGTAGACCTGCCACTCCATCTGGCCCGGCGCGTGGGCGTCGGTGTCGACGGCGAAGCGCAGCCCCCAGTCGATGGCCAGGTCGACCAGCTCGTCGGGCGGGTCCTGGCGCTCGGGGCGGCAGTTGATCTCGAGGGCGGTGTCGAACTGCGCGCACGCCGCGAACACGATGTCGGCGTCGAACACCGACGGCGGCCGCCCCCGACCGACCAGCTTGCGCCCCGTGCAGTGGCCCAGGATGTCGACGTGCGGGCTGGCCACCGCGGCCACCATGCGGCGCGTCATCTCCTGGCGCTCCATGCGCAGCTTGGAGTGGACGCTCGCCACGACCACGTCGAGCCGCGCCAGCAGCTCCTCGCTCTGGTCGAGGGCGCCGTCGACGAGGATGTCGACCTCGATGCCCGTCAGGATCCGGAAGGGCGCCAGCTTCTCGTTGAGCGTCGCCACCTCGTCGAGCTGGGCGCGCAGGCGCTCGGCGTTGAGGCCGTGGGCGATCGTGAGCCGGGGGGAGTGGTCGGTCAGCACCATGTACTCGTGGCCCAACGCCATGGCGGTGCGGGCCATCTTCTCGATCGGCGCTCCGCCGTCCGACCAGGTCGAGTGCAAGTGGCAATCGCCGCGCAGCGCGGCCCGCAGCCCGGCGCCCTCGTCGGGCTCGATCAGCGTCTCGTCCTCGAGGTGGGCGAGGTAGTCGGGCACGCCGCCGTCGAGCGCCTGGCCGATGACCCGGGCGGTGGTCGGACCGATGCCGGCGAGCTCGGTGAGCTTGCCGGCCGCGTGCAAGCGCTCGACCTCGTCGTCGCCTACCTCGTCGACGACGTCGCGAGCGCGTGCGAACGCCCGGACCTTCTGGCTCTCGGCCAGCGCCCGGTCGAGCAGGTAGACGATGCGGTCGAGAGCGTCAGCGGGTCGCATGGCGATCAGATGATGTGCGGGGCCGCGCGCGGCGCCGGCGCTCGCGTCCGACGATCTCCCGATCCATGCGGGGCAAGCTATCGCTGCGCACGTCCATGCCGGCGCCGCTGCGGTGGTCGAGCGCGGGTGGCGGCGGCGCGCGCCAGTGTCAGTACCCTCGCGGGGTGGAACGGTTCGGGTTCGTCGGCCTCCCCAACGCCGGCAAGTCATCGCTGTACAACGCGCTCGCAGGCGGCGGCGCGCTCGCCGCGCCCTACGCCTTCGCGACGCGCGATCCCAACGTGGGCATGGCCAAGGTGCTCGACCGGCGGCTCGATGCGCTGGCCACCATGTCGAAGAGCCGCAACGTCGTGCCGGCCAGCGTGCAGTTCGTGGACATCGGCGGGTTGGTCGAGGGGGCGAGCAAGGGCGAGGGCCTCGGCAACCGCTTCCTCGCCAACATCCGCGAGGTCGACGCGGTCGTCTACGTGCTCCGTGCGTTCGACGACGGCGAGATACCGGGCCCCGCCGACCCGCTCGAGCACCTGCGCGTGGTCGAGCTCGAGCTGACGCTGGCCGACCTCGAGTCGGTCGAGAACCAGATCACCAAGCGCCGCAAGGCGGCCAAGGCCGACAAGTCGCTGGCCGACGAGGTGGCGGCCCTCGACGCCGCCGAGGCAACGCTGTCGGCCGGCACGCCCTTGTACCGCAGCGACCTCGACGACGACGTGCGGTCGCTGCTCAGGCCGTACTTCCTGCTGACCAACCGCCCGGTGCTCGCGCTGGTGAACGTGGGCGAGGACCAGCTCGACGACGTGGCGTCGGTCGTCAAGCCGGTCGAGGAGGAGCTGGCGGGGCGGGCCGAGGTGCTGGGCATGTGCGTCCAGCTCGAGGCCGAGGCGGCGCAGCTCAGCATGGAGGACCGGGCCGAGATGCTCGAAGCGCTCGGCCTGGGCGAGGGGGCGCTGCCCCGCTTCCTGCACGCCGCCTACCACCTGCTGGGCCTGCGCACGTTCTTCACCACGGGCGAGAAGGAGACCCGGGCCTGGACGTTCCGCGCCGGCTGGAAGGCACCCCAGTGCGCCGGGGTCATCCACACCGACTTCGAGAAGGGGTTCATCCGGGCCGAGGTCATCCACTGGGACGACCTGGTCGAGATCGGCTCGTGGTCCAAGGCGCGCGATGCCGGCAAGCTGCGCGTCGAGGGCAAGGACTACGAGGTCGCCGACGGCGACGTCATGGAGATCCGCTTCAACGTGTAGGGCCGAGGGCGGCGGGGCGACTGTGCCCGGCGCAGGCGCACCAACGCGGCCGGACCCGAGCCCCGCCCCCGTTGGTCGGAAGCCCTCCCACCCCGGCGGCGCAGAGCGTCACCCGCCGGCCGGCGCGTCCGGGAGCGCGGCGAAGTCACGTTGGGCCTGGCGGTACCACTTCAACCCCGACACGGGCCGGCGCCAGCGGCCCTTCATCTCCTTCAGGGCCTGCTCG
>JAFGPU010000513.1 GCA_016936035.1 Acidimicrobiales bacterium | reverse complement strand
TACGCCGTCGGGCTGTCGCAGGTCCTCTCGGTGCTCCTCCAGGACGAGCTCGCGCAGCAGCTGGGCGACGACTACCCAGTCCTCGTCGAGCAGGGTCGCGCCTGGCGGCCGCCCGAGGCGGCCGCCGTGGCGATCGATGCGATGGGCCGTTGTCTCGACGGCGCCGGCCGGGTCGGAGGCGCGGCACGGCGCTGAGCCGGGCGGCGCCTCCGGGCCAGGGGCTCAGGGCTTGCGGGCCCGGAAGGTGTGGGCGAACACCTCGTAGGTGCGGGCGTGGTCCTCGCCGGGTGCGTCGCCGAACGTGTCGGTCGGCAGGCCCACCGAGACGTTGGTGAACCCCGCCCCCGCGATGAGCTCGCACCACTCGTCGACGGACTGGCCGCCCGCGATGCAGTCGGTCCACAGCTCGATGTCGCACTTGGCCTCGTAGGGGACCTCGCGACCGACCGCGATGTCCGCGAACTGCAGCACCCCGCCCGGGCGGAGGGCCCGGTGCGCCTCGGCGAAGGCCCGCTCCTTGTCGGCCACGAGGTTCAGCACGCCGTTGCTGATGACGACGTCGGCCCAGCCGTCCTCGACCGGCAGGTCCTCGAGGATGCCGGCGCGGAACTCGACGTTCGCGACGCCGAGCTCGGTCGCCACCCGCCGCGCCCGGTCGAGCATGGCCGGCGTCATGTCGACCCCGATCACGCGGCCGTCGGAACCGACGATCTGCGATGCGACGAAGCAGTCGAAGCCGCCGCCCGAACCGAGGTCGACGACCCGGCTGCCCGCAGGGATCGGCGCAGCCGCGAACGGGTTGTCGACGCCGGCGAAGCTGGCCACCGCCTCGTCCGGCAGGACGGCGGTGACGTCGGAGGGGTAGCCGAGCCGTTCGGCGAGCGGCCGGCCGGTGTGAAAGTGGAACGCACCACCGGGGTTGATCGCGACCTCGCCGTACTTCGCCTGCACCTCGCTCCTCAGGGCGGTCGGGTCGACGGTGAACCGGCTGGTCAGCTTGTCGGGTGTGCTCATCGGGATCTCCTCCTGGTGGCGGCGACACCCGGTGTGCCGCGCTGCCGACCACGATCGTCCGAGCGGCTGCAGAAGTCCTCGAGGAGGTGTGGTGAAGTTCTGGAGGTCCGCCGTTCCGTCCGCTGCGTGCGCCTCAGGATCGCGACGGTGGTGACCGACCGTCACGGTGTGCAGGTTCCATACTTGAACCCGTGGCGACGGTGCCCGAGGACGAGTGGGTACTGCACGTCGACCTGGACGAGTTCCTCGCCGCGGTCGAGATCGCCCGCAGGCCGGAGCTGCGGGGCAGGCCCGTCGTCGTCGGCGGGGCGGGCGACCCGGCCCGGCGTGCCGTCGTCGCCACCGCCTCGTACGAGGCGCGGGAGTACGGCATCCACTCGGGCATGCCGCTGCGGACCGCGGCCCGGCGCTGCCCTGATGCCGTCTTCCTGCCCTCCGACCCACCGGCCTACAACGCGGTGTCCGAGCAGGTCATGGCGGCGCTGCGCACCCTGCCGGTGGTGGTCGAGGTCCTCGGGTGGGACGAGGCGTTCCTCGGTGCCCGCACGCACGATCCCGAGGCGCTCGCCGCCGACGCGCAGCGGGTGGTGGAGGAGGCGACGGGCCTGTCGTGCTCGGTCGGCGTCGGCGACAACCGCCTGCGGGCCAAGGTCGCCACCGGCTTCGCCAAGCCGGGCGGGATCTACCGCCTGACGCGCCACAACTGGATGGCGGTGATGGGCGAGCGACCGACCGACGCGCTGTGGGGCATCGGCGCGAAGACCGCGCAGAAGCTGGCCGGGGCGGGCATCGACACGGTCGCCGAGCTGGCGGCCGCCGACCCGGCCGGGCTCGCGCAGCGGTTCGGCCCGACGATGGGCCCCTGGTACAAGGTGCTGGCGCTCGGCGCGGGCGACCGCACGGTCACCGACGAGCCGTACGTCCCCCGGTCCCGCAGCCGCGAGACCACCTTCCAGCACGACCTCACCGCGCGCGCCGACCTCGACGAGCAGGTCGTGCGGTTGGCACGCCGGGTCGCGCAGGACATCCGTGCCGAGGGCCGGCCCGCGGCCCGGGTGGCGGTCAAGGTGCGGTTCGCGCCGTTCTTCACCCACACCCGCAGCGTGGCCGTGGACCCCCCGACGAGCGACCCCGGCGAGATCGAACGCGCGGCGCTGGCGGCACTCGACCGCTTCGAGCACGGCCGCCCGGTGCGCCTCCTCGGCGTGCGGGCCGAGCTCACCCCACCGGAGTGACGCCCGCCGGCGTGACGCCCACCGGCGGAATCGATCCGCTGATCGGTGGGTCGATCGCCTAGCGTGCCCGGGTGACCAGCGTCGACGATCCCGGCCGCACCGCCGCGCCCGTCGACTCCCCGGAGCTGCGCCGCACCCTGGGCACGCTGGTCACCGCTCAGGTGTTCTCCGGGGCCGGGTTGGCGGCCGGCGTCACCGTCGGGGCCCTGCTCGCCGAGGACATGCTCGGCACGACCAGTCTCGCCGGCATCCCGTCCGCGCTGTTCACGGTCGGCTCGGCCGCGGCGGCCATCACCGTCGGTCGGATCTCGAACCGTCACGGCCGGCGGCGGGGGCTGGCCTTCGGCTACGGGGTCGGCACCCTCGGCAGCCTGGCCGTCGTGACCGCCGCTGCGCTCGACTCCGTGCCGCTCCTGCTGGTGGCGTTGCTGGTCTACGGCGCCGGTACCGCCACCAACCTGCAGGCCCGCTACGCCGGGGCCGACCTCGCGGCGCCCAGCCGCCGGGGGCGGGCGGTCAGCACCGTGCTCGTCGCCACCACGTTCGGGGCGGTCGTGGGCCCCAACCTCGTCTCGGTGATGGGCGACGTCGCCGAGCGCCTCGACATCCCCCGACTGGCCGGGCCGTTCCTGCTGGCGGCCGCGGCCTACGGCACGGCGGGCCTGGTGCTGCTGCTGCGGCTGCGTCCCGACCCGTTGCTGCTCGCACGGGCCCTGGCGGACGCGCCGGGCGCGGCTGCGGACGCCGGCGTGCCGGGCGGCGACCGTCCCGGTGCCGGGTGGCGCGTGCCGCGGGCGGTGGCCGTGGGCGCATCGGTCATGGTCATCACCCAGCTGGTGATGGTGGCCGTCATGACGATGACGCCCGTCCACATGAAGGACCACGGCCACTCGGTCGGCGCCACGGGCGTGGTGATCGCCGCCCACATCGGCGCCATGTACCTGCCGTCGCCGCTGACGGGGGTGCTCGTCGACCGCGTGGGGCGGCGGGCGTTGGCGGTGGCGGCGGGCGTGACCCTGCTCGCTTCGGGGCTGCTGGCCGCGGCCACACCGGTGGGGTCGGTGTTCGGCCTGGCGGTGGCCCTCGCCCTGCTCGGCCTGGGGTGGAACCTCGGGCTCGTGTCGGGGACGGCCATCATCACCGACGCCGTCCCGCTCGCCACCCGGGCCCGCACCCAGGGCGCGGTCGATCTGTGCATCGCCCTCGCCGGTGCCGGCGGGGGCATCGGTTCGGGCCTGGTGGTGGCCAACGCCTCGTACGGCGCCCTGGCGGTGGCCGGCGGCGTGATCGCCCTGGCGATCGTCCCCATCGTGGCCGGTTCCGCTGCAGCGAGCGGGCGCTCGGCGACCGCCGAGCCGGCGGTCGAGGCGGCCCCGGTCGTCGGTGTCGACCTGGCGCCGACCGCGGCGACGGACGGCTGACGCCGGTCGCGGTTGGCGTCGCGCGCCCCCGGGTACGCGGCATCCGAGGGGCGGTTGCCATGGCGCTCCGCCGGTGGACGGCCACGGACGACTGCCGCACGAGGGAGCACGCGAGTGCCGACGAGTCGACACGCCGAGAGTCCCACCGCCACCGACCGGATCGAGGATCCCTGGGGCGCCCGCACCCCCTACGGCCCACAGCACCCGTCGTGGCCCGCACGGGTCGACACGTTTCTGGAGGACGGCATCGACGCGTCGGACGTCGACCGCTGGGTGCAGTCCGCATCGATCCTGCACTCCAACGGCGACGCCCTCGACATCGCCGTCAAGGACGGCCGCATCGTCGGTGTCCGGGGCCGGGCGGCCGACCGGATCAACCGGGGTCGCCTCGGCCCGAAGGACCTGTTCGGCTGGCAGGCCAACAACTCCCCCGACCGGCTGACGCGCCCGCTCGTGCGCGACGGCGACCGGCTCGTCGAGGCGGACTGGGAGACGGCCATGGGGCGCGTCGTCGACCGCTCGCGCGAGCTGCTCGACGGGCCGGGCGGGTGGGGCCACTTCGGCTTCTACACCAGCGGCCAGCTGTTCCTCGAGGAGTACTACACGCTCGGCGTCATCGGGAAGGCCGGCATCGGCACGCCGCACATGGACGGCAACACCCGCCTGTGCACGGCCACCGCGGCGGCGGCGCTCAAGGCGAGCTTCGGCACCGACGGCCAGCCGAGCTCGTACACCGACGTCGACCACTGCGACGCCATCGCGCTGTGGGGGCACAACGTCGCCGAGACGCAGACCGTGCTGTGGATGCGCATGCTCGACCGCCGGCGGGGCCCGAACCCGCCGGCGATGGTGGCCGTCGACCCCCGGGCGACCCCGGTGGCGCGGGAAGCCGACGTGCACCTCGCGGTCCGCAACGGCACGAACCAGGCGCTGATGAACGGCCTGATCCGCGAGCTGCTCGTGCACGGCTGGATCGACGAGCGCTACGTCGATGAGCACACGCAGGGGTTCGAGAAGCTCCAGCAGGCGGTCGACGCCTACCCGCCCGAGCGCGTCGCGCAGATCTGCGACGTGCCCGCCGGCCAGGTGCGCGCCGCGGCCGAGATCCTGGGCACCTGCGAGCGCCTCCTCTCGACCGTCCTGCAGGGCTTCTACCAGTCGAACCAGGCGACCGCGGCGTCGTGCCAGGTCAATAACATCCACCTGCTGCGGGGCATGCTCGGCCGGCCGGGCGCCGGCATCTACCAGATGAACGGCCAGCCGACGGCGCAGAACACCCGCGAGGCCGGCGCGGACGGCGACCTGCCCGCCATGCGCAACTGGGACAACGACGAGCACATCCGCCAGCTCGCCGAGCTGTGGAACGTCGAGGTCGACAAGATCCCCCACTGGGCCCCGCCGACACACGCCATGCAGATCTTCCGGTACGCCGAGCAGGGCTCGATCAAGCTGCTGTGGATCTCGGCCACCAACCCCGCCGTGTCCCTGCCGGACCTCGCGCGCATCCGACGCATCCTCGAGCGCGACGACCTGTTCGTCGTCGTCCAGGACCTGTTCCTCACCGAGACCGCCCGGTTCGCAGATGTGGTGCTGCCGGCCGCGACCTGGGGCGAGAAGCTCGGGACGTTCACCAGCGTCGACCGCACGATCCACATCTCCGACAAGGCCGTGGAACCACCCGGCGAGGCGCGGCCCGACCTCGACATCTTCCTCGACTACGCCCGCCGGATGGACTTCCGCGACCGCGACGGCGGACCGCTCATCACATGGGACGACCCCGAGTCGGCGTTCGAGGCCTGGAAGGCCTGCTCCGCCGGGCGCCCGTGCGACTACACGGGCGTCACCTACGACCGCCTCCGCGGCGGCAGCGGCATCCAGTGGCCGTGCAACGCCCGCCACCCCGACGGCGCCGAGCGCCTCTACACCGACGGCGTGTTCAACACCGATCCCGACTATTCCGAGACCTACGGCCACGACATCCCCACCGGCGCCGCCCACACCGAGTCGGAGTACCGGGCGAAGGAGCCGAAGGGGCGCGCGTTCCTGCACGCCGTCGACTACGAACCGTCGCCGGAGGTGCCCAGCGACGAGCACCCCCTGCTGCTGACCACGGGTCGCACCGTCTACCACTTCCACACCCGCACCAAGACGGGCCGGGCGCCCCAGCTCGACGGCGCCGCGCCCGACGTCTGGGTCGAGCTCGCACCGGACGACGCTCGTGGCCTGGGCATCGCCGAGGGTGACCTCGTCGAGGTCCGGTCGCCCCGCGGGATGATCACCGCCCGGGCCCGCGTGTGCGGAGTGCGCCCCGGCGTCGTGTTCGTGCCGTTCCACTACGGCTACTGGGACACGCCGGCGTCGACCGGCCCCGAGGGCGGGGCGGGTCGGGCGGTCAACGAGGCGACGGTCAGCGGCTGGGACCCCGTGTCGAAGCAGCCGATCTTCAAGGTCGCCGCGGTGGCCGTCCGCAAGGTCGCCGGCGCGGCCGGTGGGCATGCCCCGGCCCCGACAGTGGGCGGCGCCGAGCCGGTGGGCGACGCAGCTGTGCCTCGGACCTCGGGCGGTCGGGCGGCCATGGCGACCTCGACCGTCGAGGAGGCATCGTGAACCTGGCGCACTACCTCGGGCTGTTGCACAAGGCGGAGGTCGACCTCGCCGCCGCCTACCGCGCCATCGGCGAGGCCCACATGGACGAGCCCGACGTGTTCTACGACTGCGAGAAGTTCGCGGCGCAGTGCGATCGCCATGCCGAGCGGTTGCAGCCGTTCGCCGACCGCTACGGCGAGGAAGCGGACGACGAACCGGACCGGCTCCACTCGGAGCTGTTCACCGGCACCCGGGAGGGTGGCCTCGGGCTGCTGCGCGACCTGCACGACCTGTACCTGATGGCTGCCGAGTGCGACATCTCGTGGACGCTGGTCGGCCAGGCTGGCCAGGGAGCCCGCGACACCGACCTGATGGAGGTCGTGACGGGCTGCGAGGGCGAGACGGCCATGCAGATGGCCTGGCTGCGCACCAGGATGAAGCACGCAGCCCCGCAGGCGCTGGTGGTGTCATGAGCGACCCGGCCCCGGGGCCCGCCCTGCTCGAGCGGTCCACCCGTGTCGTCCTGCGACCGGTCGGCAACCCGCTGCCGCTCGGCTTCCTGGCCCTGGCCGGCGGCACCCTGGTGGTCAGCGGGCTGCAGCTCGGGTGGGTCGACGCCGCCGAGGGCGGCAACGTCGCGGTCGTCCTGATCGCGTTCGTGTTTCCGTTGCAGCTGCTGGCATCGATCCTCGGCTACCTCGCCCGCGACGTCGTCGCCGGGACGGGCATGGGCATCCTCGCCGGTGCGTGGCTGGCGGTCGGCCTCGTGCTGTTCCGGTCGCGGCCGGGCGCCACCAGCGACGCGCTCGGCCTGCTTCTCCTGCTGGCGGCGGCGGCGATCTGCGTGCCCGCGACCGGGGCCCTGCTGGGCAAGCTCGTGCCCGCCGCGGTGATGTTCACGACCGCCGCCCGCTACGCCGTCACCGGGGTGTACGAGCTGACTGGCAGCGCCGGCTGGGAGGACGGCGCCGGCTACCTCGGGCTGGTGCTGTGTGCTGTCGCGTTCTACGCCGCCGTGGCGATGCTGCTCGAGGACGTGCGCCGGCGCACGGTGCTGCCGGTGCTGCGGCGGGGCGCCGGGCAGGTCTCCATGACGGGCAACTTGGCCGACCAGCTGCAGCGCCTCGAGGCGGAGGCGGGGGTGCGGGAGCAGTTGTGAGCGACGTCGGGCTCGTGTGGTTCCGGCGCGACCTGCGCCTCGCCGACAACCCGGCCTGGGCGGCCGCCACCGCCGGACACACCGAGGTCGCGGCCCTCTACGTGCTCGACGACCGGGTCACCGCCCTCGCCGGTCCGCTCCGGCGCCGCCAGCACCTCGCCGAGCTGCACGCCCTCGACGGGACGTTGCGCGGTCTCGGCGGGCGCCTGCTCGTGCGGGCGGGCGACCCGGCGCGCGTGGTCCCCGGTGAGGCGCGCCGTCTCGGCGCCGGGGGCGTCTACTGGAACGCCGACGTCAGCCCGTTCGCTCGCCAGCGCGACGCCGCCGTGGCCACCGCACTCGACGGTGCCGTGGGTGCCGCGGCCCACACCCCGTGGGGCCACCTCGTGCTGGCGCCCGGGGCGGTGCTCACCCGGGGTGGCACGGTGTCGCAGGTGTTCGGCGCCTTCTGGCGACGATGGCGGTCGACCCCGTGGGACCCCTGGCCCGAGCCGGGCGAGGCGGCTGTGGCGGGCGATGCCGGTGACGGGCTCCCGGCGCTCGACGGTGCGCCCCCGCGCCCCGCCGGCGAGGACGCCGCGGACGAGGCGCTCCTCCGCTTCGCCGGCGGGCCCGTCGACGACTACGCCGCGGGGCGCGACGACCTCGATGGCGGCGCCACCTCCGCGCTGTCGGTGGCGCTCCACTTCGGCACCGTGTCACCCCGGCGGGTGGTCGACGTGGTGGGCGAGGGCAGCGAGAGCCGGGTGGCGTTCGTGCGCCAGCTGGCCTGGCGGGACTGGTTCGCCCACCTGCTCCATGAGCGTCCGGAGCTCGCGACCCGGGCCCTGCGCCCGCGCGACGACCGCATCGCCTGGCGCGACGACGCAGATGAGCTCGTCACGTGGCAGCAGGGTCGCACGGGGTACCCGATCGTCGACGCCGGGATGCGCGAGCTCGCGGCGACCGGCGCGATGCACAACCGCGTCCGCATGATCACGGCCTCGTTCCTGGTCAAGGACCTGCTCATCGACTGGCGGCTCGGCGAGCGGCACTTCCGCCGCCTGCTCGTCGACGGAGACGTCGCCCAGAACGCGGGGAACTGGCAGTGGGTGGCCGGCACCGGCCCCGACGCGGCGCCGTACTTCCGGGTGTTCAATCCCGTGACCCAGAGCCGCGCCCACGATCCCGCCGGGCACTACCTGCGCCGGTGGGTGCCCGAGCTCGCCGGGCTCGACGCCACGGCCATCCACGCACCGTGGGAGGCCCCGCCCCCGCTGCTCGCGGCCGCGGGGGTGACGCTCGGCGAGACCTACCCCGAGCCCATCGTCGACCACGGCGACGCCCGCCTGCGGGCCCTGTCGGCGTACGCAGCGGTGCGCGACGCGCCGAACGGGTAGGAGTTCACCATGGCATCCATCCTGGTCACCGGGGCCACGGGCTACATCGGCGGCCGGCTCGTCCCCGAGCTGCTCGACGCCGGCCACCAGGTGCGGTGCCTGGTCCGCAACCCGGCCAAGCTCGCGGCCGCCGCCTGGAGCGACGAGGTCGAGGTCGTCGAGGGCGACATCGCCGACCCCGGGGCGCTCGACGAGGCCATGGCCCGCGTCGACGTCGCCTACTACCTCGTGCACTCCATGGGCGGCTCGGGGGCGTTCGACGAGACCGACCGCCGGGCGGCGACCGCCTTCCGGGACGCGGCCGCCCGTGGCCGGGTGGGCCGGGTCGTGTACCTCGGGGGCCTGGGCCGTGACGACGACCCCGAGCTGTCCCGTCACCTGCGCAGTCGCCACGAGGTCGGCCGGGTCCTGGCCGCCGGACCGGTTCCGGTCACCGAGCTGCGGGCGGCGCTCATCATCGGATCGGGCTCGGCCAGCTTCGAGATGCTGCGCTACCTGGTGGAGGTCCTGCCGGTGATGGTCACGCCCCGGTGGGTCGACAACCGCTGCCAGCCGATCGCGGTGCGCGACGTGCTGCGCTGGCTGGTCGGCTGCGTCGACCGGACCGCTGCGGGCAGCGAGGTGCTGGAGGTCGGCGGCCCCGACGTGTTGACCTACCGCGAGATGATGGCGGTCTACGCGCGGGTCGCCGGGCTGCCCCGCCGGTTGATCGTGTCGATCCCGGTGCTGACCCCGTCGCTGTCGTCGCGGTGGGTCGGACTCGTCACCCCCCTGCCGTCGAGCCTGGCCCGGCCCCTCGTCGAGAGCCTGATCAACGAGGTGATCGTCGCCCGACCCCCGCCCGAGCCGCTGGCCGACCCGCCGCCCCTGACGTTCCGCGAGTCGGTGGTCCTCGCCCTCGACCAGTCCGCTGAGTCGCAGGTCGTCACCCGCTGGTCGGACGCCGGCCTTCCGGGCCGCTCTCCCGCCCGACCCCTGCCCACCGACCCGGACTGGGCGGGCGGCAGCCTTCTCGTCGACGAGCAGTCGGCCACCAGCACCGCCCCCGTCGAGGACCTCTACACGACGGTCACCGGCATCGGCGGCGACCGTGGGTGGTACGTCACCCCCGTGCTGTGGGGCATCCGGGGCTGGATCGACAAGTTGATCGGCGGTGTGGGGATGCGGCGGGGGCGACGCCATCCCGACGAGCTCTCCGTCGGCGATGCCCTCGACTTCTGGCGGGTCGAGGCCGTGGAGCCGCCGAGCGTGGTCAGGCTCCGCGCGGAGATGCGCCTGCCCGGCGACGCCTGGCTCGAGTGGCACATCGAGCCCCTCCCGGCGGGCAGCCGGTTGACGCAGCGGGCCATCTTCTTCCCCCGGGGCCTCACCGGGCGCGTCTACTGGTACGCGCTCCTGCCCTTCCACGCGTTGATCTTCGGGCGCCTCGCCGAGCACATCGCGGCCGCCGCCGGGGGCCAGGCCGACGAGGACCCCGGCTCTAGCGTCGGGCGATCAACCGCACCGTGAAGCCGTCGGCGTCCGTCGCCAGGCTGATGTCGCCGCAGAGCTGGTGGGCGATCCACAGGCCCAGCCCGCCCGGCGAACGATCCGGGTGGGGCATCAGCCCGACCAACGGGTCGGCAGGTCCCGGGCCCTGGTCGTTGACGGCGACCACCACCCGGTCGGGCGCGGCCCACGCCCGCAGCACGACGGGCGGCCGGCCGTGGGTCAGGGCGTTGGTCACCACCTCGCTGACCGCGACGAGCAGGTCGTCGACGGCGGCGGGGCCGACGCCGGAACGGCGGCTGACGTCGTGCACCCCGTGGCGGGCCGCAGCCGGCGTGGGCTCGACCTGCACGAGCGCCGGGGGCCACGCCTCGAGGGGATCCGGCGCCGGCGGCGACCGGCGGGTGACCACCGCCTCGGGGGCGAAGCGGGCGTTCGTGGCGTGACGACCGTCGGTGGTGGCGACGTGCGGGTGGAGGAGCTCGGCATCGGCAAGGACGTCGTCGGGCGTGATGCGGGTGTCGTAGGGGCAGATGCCCCACAGCGGCAGGTCGGCCAGCGCCCGGTCGATGGCGGCCTCGTAGCGGGCCCAGCCGTCCCATGGTGCGCCGAGGCCCGGGTGCGGGACGGAGCCCACGGCACGAACCTGTCCGGCGCCGGCCGCCACGTGGCTCTCGACGACGTCGCGGTACTGCTTGATGGTGGCGGCGGGGCTGGCGTACTGGCTGGCGTGGGGCAGGAACGTCACCCCGGCGACGTCGGAGACCGCCCGATGCACCACCGCGGCGCTGCGGTCGTCGAGCGAGACCAGCGTCGGTTCGTCCGCGTCGGCCCCGCCGACCAGGAACGGCACCACGACGTCGAGCAGTTCGTCGTCGGAGCCGACGAAGCAGGTCTCGTGGAAGTACCCGATGTGATCCGCCGCGGCACCCGTCCTCACACGGCGGCCCCCGCCGGCACGGCCGTGCCGTCGCACCGACCGCGGTCGTCCAGCCCTGCGTGTCGGGCCGAGTGGATCATCCCGGATGGACACACCGAGACGACCGTACCCCCGTGGGGTGCGAGCGAGACATTCCGGCGCCTCACGGACGGTGATGACGCTGCAGGGGAGGGGTTGACCACACCGCGACACTGGCGACCGTGCGACCTCGGAACCGGCCCGGCGTCGGGTCGGTTGCCGTCGATCCTCTCGCAGAACCATGGACCCGCTGCCTCCCGACGACGACCGGCTGCGTCACCTCGCGCGAGCGGCGTCGTTGGCGCTGGATCCCACCGAGTACGCCGATCTACCGTCTCACGTGGTCGTGCACGTACGGAACGTGTGCTCGTCGCTGCCCGAGACGGTGGAGAACCCGGCATGGGCGGGCATCCAGTGGCGCATACGGAAGCGGATCTTCGCCCACGTGCTCGCCGTCGACTTCCCCGACGGCCCGGTGACCGCCGTCACCTTCCGGTCGCACGGCGCGGAGCTCGTCGCGCTGCGCCGATCGGGCCACCCCTACTTCCGGCCCGCATGGGGGGTCGATGCCGTGGGCATGGTGCTCGATGCCGACGTGGACTGGGCCGGCGTCGGCGAGCTGCTCACCGAGAGCTACTGCACCCTGGCGCCGAAGACGCTGGTCGCGCTGGTCGACCGCCCGCCGGGCGAGCGCCGGTAGCGTCTCCGTCGATGAGCGACAAGAGCGGCGGCGAGTCACGCCACGGGGTCTCGTTGACAAACCTCGACAAGCCGCTGTTCGACGGCTCGGGGGTGACCAAGCGCGACCTGGTCGACTACCTGGACGGTGTGCGCGACCGCATCATCCCCGAGCTGGAGGGCCGCCCGCTGTCGGTCATCCGCATCCATCGCGGCCAAGAGGCGTTCATGCAGAAGAACGTCCCGAAGTACACCCCGTCGTGGGTGCCCACGATGCGGTACTGGGCCGAGACCTCGCAGCGCGAGGTCACCTACGCGCTGTGCAACGACCGTCGCACGCTGCTGTGGTTCGCCAACCAGCGAGCGGTCGAGTACCACCCCACGCTGGTGCGGGCCGACCGTCCGGACCGCGTGACGCACCTCGTGCTCGATCTCGACCCACCGGAGGGCGACGCGTTCCCGCTGGCGGTGCAGGCGGCCCACCTGGTGCGCCAGGCGTTGGCGGACGCCGGGCTCGAGGGCGCGGTGAAGACCAGCGGGGCCAAGGGCGTGCACGTGTACGTCCCGGTCGACGACCGGTTGGCCCTCGACGACGCCGCCGCCGCGACCCGTGCCATCGCCGCGCGGGCCGAGCGCCTCGACCCGGCGCTCGCCACGACCGCCTTCATCAAGGAGGACCGCGAGGGCAAGGTGTTCGTGGACTCCACGCGATCTGGCGGGGCCACGGTCGTCGCCGCCTACAGCCCGCGGGTGCGACCGGGCGTGCCCGTGTCGTTCCCGGTCGGGTGGGACGACATCGACGACGTCGACCCCGGCGACTTCACCCTGCGCACGGCGCTGGGGCTGCTCGGCGACGCGGACCCGTGGGCCGACCGGATGCCGGCTCCCCAGCAGGTGAGCGCCGAGCTGGTGGACGAGGGGCGTGCCATCCCGGTCGCCCGGGTGCAGGCGATGCACGAGGGCAGGCGCCGCGCCCGTTCCCGTCGTGGCTAGCGCCCGGGGGCGACCGTGACCTGGGTCGTCGTCGGCGGCTGGCTCGCGGGGTGGGTGCTGCTGTGGCGGTTGCCCCGGCTCGGCCCACCGGCGCCGGCCCCGGCGGAGGGCCGGCGGGTGTCGGTCGTCATCCCCGCCCGCAACGAGGCCGACCGCCTGCCCACCCTCCTCGCCGGGCTGGCCCGCCAGAGCCGACCGGCCGACCAGGTCGTCGTCGTCGACGACGGGTCCTCCGACGGCACCGCCGCCGCCGCCCGCGCCGCCCCGGGGGTCGACGTCGTGACGGCCACCGCCGTACCGTCCGGATGGAACGGGAAGGCGTGGGCGTGCGCCGGCGGGGTCCGGGCGACCGAAGGCGACGTCCTCGTGTTCCTCGACGCCGATGTCGAGCTCGACGGCGAGGCGCTGGCCTCGCTGCTCACCACCTGGGAGGCCCGGGGCGGGTTGGTGTCGGTGCAGCCCCACCACCACATCCGCCGTCCGATCGAGGCGCTGTCGTTGCCGTTCAACGTGGTGGCCGTGATGGGCCTGGGCATCGGCTCGCTGCTGCCCCCCCGCCACGAGTGGGGCGCCGCGGGCCCCTGCATCGTCACGTCCCGCGCCGACTACGCCCGGGTCGGTGGGCACGCCGCGGCGCCCGGCGCCGTGGCCGAGGACCTGGCGCTCGCGCAGCGCTACGTCGACGCCGGTCTGGAGGTCCGGTGCGTCGGGGGCGCGCCGTCGATCCGCTTCCGGATGTACCGCGACCTGCACGGCATCGTCGAGGGGTGGAGCAAGAACCTCGTCGCCGGCGCCCACCGCACCCCGGTGGTGCGGGCCCTGGGGATCGGCCTGTGGGTGACGGCCGTGCTGGCGATCGCCGTCCGGCTCGCCGCCGGTCCCGCGGAGGTCCCCGGCGGGCTCGCCGGCGGGGTCGGCCTCTACGGCGCCGTCGCTGGCCAGACGTGGCTGCTCGGGCGCAGCGTGGGCCGCTTCGGGGCGGCGGCCCTGCTGTGGCCGGCGCTGTTCGCCTTCTTCGTGGCGGTGTCGGCGCTGTCAGCCGTGCGCGCCACCGTGCTGCGGCGGGTGCGCTGGAGCGGCCGGACGCTGGCGATCACCGGCCGACGCTGACCGGGCCGTCGCGCTCACGCCCGTGCCCGCCGGGCGAGCACCGCGTCGAGGCGGCCACGGTTGTAGCGCTGGATGACCATGAACGGCCCGTTGAAGAGCACGCCGAACGCGACCATGCCGGTCGCGACGGCGGGGCGGCACCAGATGAGGTGCACCGGTGTCGAGGCCAGGATCAGCCAGTGGACCCGCTCGGCGCGCACCGTCTCGACGCGGAGATGCGCGAGGTCGGCGGTCGAGCGCGAGCGGAGGCGGCGCTTCGAGCGGCCGCCGACGAACAGCGCGCCCGCCTCGGGCACCGTGTCCTTCCACCGGCGTACGCGGAGGTGGCGCTGCCACCAGGCGCCCGAGGCCTCCCAATCCCGGAGCGTGGTGAACGGCCCGGTGGTGGCGAGGCGGTCGGGCGGCCACGACGCCGCCCAGGCCCCGACGGCCAGCGACACGCCGAACCAGGTGGCCGACGACAGGGCGACCGCCCATCGGTCGTCGAGCTGCACGATCACGGGGGCCAGCATCACCCGCGCGGCGCGTCCGGTCCACAACCGGCGGTCGGGGCCGCCCGGGTACGGTCGCTCACGATGACAGGGTCACGATGACAGGCTCGGGATGACGCAGCGCATGCGCCCCCTGATGGTGCTCGGGTGCACGTCGGGCGCGGGCAAGAGCCTGCTGGTGACGGCCCTCGCCCGCTGGTTCGCACGCCAGGGCGTCGACGTCGTGCCGTTCAAGGCGCAGAACATGTCCAACAACGCCCGCGTCGTCGCCGGCGGCGAGATCGGTGTGGCCCAGTGGCTGCAGGCCCGCGCCGCCGGTCGCGAACCGGTGCCCGACATGAACCCCGTGCTGCTCAAGCCCGAGGCCGACACCCGCAGCCAGGTCGTGGTGGCGGGCCGCCCTCGCCACGACCTCACCGCCATGCCCTGGGGCGACCGCGGGCCGCACCTGTGGCCGGCGATGGCGGGTGCGTTCGACCGCCTGCACGGCCGCCACGAGCTGGTGGTCGTCGAGGGCGCCGGTAGCCCGGCCGAGATCAACCTGCCGGACATGGTCAACAACCGGGTGCTCGTCCACGCGGACGCCAGCGCCGTGCTGGTGGCCGACATCGACCGGGGCGGCGCCTTCGCCCACCTGTTCGGCACGTGGGCCCTGGTGCCCGAGGAGACCCGGCGGCGGCTCGCCGCCTTCGTCCTCAACAGGTTCCGGGGTGACGCCGACCTGCTCGAGCCGGGCCCCGCGCTGCTGGCCGAGCGCACCGGCATGCGGGCCGCCGGCGTGGTGCCCCTGCTCGACCACGAGCTGCCCGACGAGGAGGGCGCCACCGTGCGGGCCCGGCCGCCGGCCGGGGCGCCGGTCGTGGCCGTGGTCCGGTACCCCTTCGCGTCCAACCTCGACGAGCTGCACCTGCTCGGCCACGCGGCGCACGTGCGCTGGGCCACCCGGGCCGCAGACCTCGACGGAGCCGACCTGGTGGTGCTTCCCGGCTCCAAGCACGTCGCCGCCGACGTGGCCTGGGTGCGCCGGCACGACCTCGACGCCGCGCTGGTGGCGCGCGCCGCGCTCGGTGGGCGGATCCTGGGCATCTGCGGCGGGTGCATGATGCTGGGCGAGTCGGTCGTGGACGGCGCGGGCGTCGAGGGCGCCACCCGGGGCCTCGGCCTGCTGACGCTGCGCACGGACATGGACCCGGCCAAGGTCACCCGCGCCACCACCGTGACCTTCCCGCCGCTCGGTGCGCCGTGGACGGCGCTCGGCGGCGTCGAGGCCGCCGGCTACGAGATCCGCAACGGGCAGGTCACCGCCGACGGCTGCCGGCTGGCACCCCTGCTCTGGGGTTCCGGATCGGTGCTGGGCACCACGGTGCACGGACTGCTCGAGAGCCCGGCCGTGCTCGAGGCGCTCTGCGGTCAGCGTCCGCCCCCGGTGCTGGATGCGACCTTCGACGCCCTGGCCGACGCCGTCGACGAGCACCTCGACACCCGCCTGCTCTGGGACCTGGTCCGCCCGGACCGCGAAGCCGGTCTGCGAGTGGGGACGACCGCTCCGCGGTCTTCTAGGCTCGGCCCCGCGGATGAGCACGGATGACGAGCCCGACCGGGGTGCGGTCGCCTTCGCGGAGCGACGCTGGCGGGACGCGTACCGCCACCTGGCCGCCAGCACTCCGGCTGCGCTCGTGGGCGCAGAGCTCGAGCGGCTCGCGACGGCCGCGTACCTGATCGGGGAGGAGGACGCGAGCACGGTCGCGTGGTCCCGTGCACACCAGCACCACGTCGATGCCGGCGAGGCGACCCGGGCGGCGCGCTGCGCGTTCTGGCTCGGCTTCCAGCTGGCACACCGGGGCGACGTGGCCCAGGCCGGCGGTTGGTTCGGCCGGGCCCAGCGGCTGGTCGACCAGGCCGGTGACTGTGCCGAGCGCGGCTACCTGCGGGTGCCCGCGGGCCTGCAGGCGTTCGACGCCGGCGACCCGCAGGCGGCGCACGACCACTTCTCGGCCGCCGCCGACATCGGTCGCCGCTTCGGCGATGTCGACCTCGTCACGCTCGGCCGGCTCGGGCAGGGGCAGGCGCTCGTCGTGCAGGGCGCCACCGAGGACGGCCTCCGCCTGCTCGACGAGGCGATGGTCGCGGTCGTGGCTGAAGAGGTCTCGGCCCCCCTCGCCGGCATCGTCTACTGCGCGGTGATCGAGACCTGCCAGCTCACGTTCGAGCTGCGCCGTGCCCACGAGTGGACCGACGCGCTCACGCGGTGGTGCGAGAGCCAGCCCGACCTCGTCCCCTACCGCGGGCAGTGCCTCGTCCACCGATCCCAGATCCTGCAGGTCCACGGCGCGTGGGGCGACGCGCTCGACGAGGCGCGGCGCGCCTGCGAGCGGCTCTCGCAGCCGGACGAGCAGCCGGCGCTGGGCGCGGCGTACTACCAGCGGGCCGAGCTCCACCGGTTGCGCGGCGAGTTCGCCGCCGCGGCCGATGCCTACGGGCAGGCGAGCCGGTGGGGGCACGACCCGCAGCCCGGTCTGGCCCTGCTGCGGCTGGCCGAGGGCAAGGTCGCGGCGGCCGAGGGGGCCATCCGCCGGGTGTCGGCGGAGACCCGCGACCGCCTCGCCCGGGCACGCGTGCTGGCGGCTGCGGCCGAGATCCTCGTCGCGGCCGGCGACGTCGCTGCGGCGTCGAGCGCCGCCAGTGAGCTGGCCGAGATCGCCGGCGACACCGCCGCCCCGTACCTCCGGGCCATGTCCGAGTGCGCGCTCGGGCACGTCCGCCTGGCCGAGGGCGACCCCGTGGCCGCCCTCGGGCACCTCCGGCAGGCGGCCGACGGGTGGCGCGCCGTCGGCGCGCGGTACGACGGCGCCCGCGCCCGCGTCCTCGTCGCGCTGGCGTACCGCGAGCTCGGCGACGACGACACCGCCGCGATCGAGCTCGGCACCGCGCGGCACGCCTTCGACGAGCTCGGTGCGCAACCAGACCTCGTCCGGGTCGAGGCGCTCGCTCCCGGCACCGACCGCGACGACCACGGTCTCACCGCGCGCGAGCTCGAGGTGCTGCAACTCGTCAGCTCCGGGTCGACGAACCGCGAGATCGCCGTCGAGCTGGTGCTCAGCGAGCGGACCGTCGAGCGCCACCTCAGCAACATCTTCACCAAGCTGGGCGTCTCCAGCCGCGCCGGGGCCACCGCCTACGCTTACCGTCACCAGCTCGTCTGACCGGTGCGCGTGGGTGGAACCACCCACAACGGCCCGCAGCGACGTTGCGTGCTCCGCCCGATGCGGTCGCGGAGGCGACGTCCGTACGGTGCGGTCATGACCGCGACCGAGAGCACCACCACCGGCACGGCGAACCCGGGGGTGAGCGACCGGCGCCGCCTGCTCGCCGGCCTCCCCCTGTCGGAACGGCGACCGACCCTCGGCGGCGTGACGACCGCCGTGCTCGAGGGCGGCGACGGCGAACCCGTCGTGCTGTTGCACGGACCGGGCGAGTCGGGGGCCAAGTGGCTGCGGATCGTGCCTGATCTCGCCGCCACCCACCGGGTGATCGCCCCCGACCTCCCCGCCCACGGCTCGTCCGCCGTGCCGGCGGAGCCGCTGTCGGAGGACGGCATCGACGCCTGGCTCGACGAGCTGATCACCGCCACGTGCGCCACGCCCCCCACCCTCGTCGGGCACGTCCTCGGTGGTGCCATCGCCGCCCGCTATGCCGCCCGGCACGGCGACCGCCTGCGCTCGCTGGTCCTGGTCGACACCCTTGGGCTGGCCCGGTTCCGGCCCTCGCCCCGCTTCGCGCTGGGGATGGCGCGGTTCCTGTCGCGTCCGTCGCCCCGCAGCTACGAGCGGTTCATGCACCAGTGCTCGTACGACCTCGACGACCTGCGCACCGGGCTGGGGGCGCAGTGGGAACCGTTCGAGTCCTACAACGTGTCGGCCGCCGCCGGCCCGGGGTCGAAGGCGGTCGGGCAGATGCTCCGCCGGTTCGGCATGCGCCCGATCCCCTCCGACACGCTGGAGAGGATCACCGTGCCGACCACCCTCGTGTGGGGGCGCCACGACCGGGCGACGCGCGTCCGCGTGGCCCACGCCGCCGGCGACCGCTACGGCTGGCCGGTGATCGTCATCGAGGATTGCGCGGACGATCCCGCCCGCGACCGGCCGGCCGAGTTCCTCGCCGCCCTCCGCTCGATCCTGCCCTGACGGCGGCCGTCACGCGCGACGGTCGCCGGGCCCTTGCGGACCCGGCGACCGACCGGATCTCAGGCGGTGCGCTTCACGTGGACGAACCCGGCGACCACCAGCAGCGCCATGACTGCGGCACCGGCGAAGGCGACCCAGGCGGCGATCCCGGCGATGCGGCCGATGGTCGACCAGGCGTAGCTGGAGAGCAGCAGGCCTCGCAGGGTCTCACCCTTGAAGAGGCTGTCCCGCTGGGCCTTCAGCTGGTCGGCGGTGGCCTGCAGCTCGGCGACCTCGGCCTCGCTGGCCCCGGCCTCCTCGGCTTCGACGACGGCCTGGGCGGCGCCCCGGTCGTCGATCTCGGCATAGGTCTGGCCGTCGGCGATCTCCTCGAGGTGGCCGCCGATGTAGCTGGCGTAGGCCTCGGCCTCGTCGCCCGTGGTGACCTGCTCACCGGCGTAGGGCACCAGGTCGTCGCGGCCCTCCTCGACGAGGGCGTCCTCGTCGGGGAAGAAGACGTTCTGCGACGACAGCTCGTCGTAGACGTAGTCGTCGGCGAAGTTGGCGCCCCAGGTCAGCAGGCCCCCGGCCAGCGCGAACACCATGGCGGCGATCACGCCGAAGCCGATGAGGACCTTGTCGATCTTCTGGCGGGGCAGGCGGACGACGTCGCCGTTGCGGCCTGCTGCGTCCGTGTCCTTCTTGTCCTGGCTGTGGAGGCCGAGTGTCGGCACTCGTTCCTTGGTGGGAGCCGTCATCGTGGGTTCCTCTCGTCCCGGTGGCCGGTCAACTCGTCCGGCACACCAGTGACCCTACGGACGGCCGAGCGCGGCACGTAGGGGACAAGGTCCCGTCGGTAGGGACCGTTGCGCCCTCCGTTGCGTCACTGCGGGCGCACGTGCACGCACCCAAGGCGGTCGGTCACGCGTGCGTGTCCTCGGGCTGGAACCGGAAGATCTGGTCCCACCGGCGGTCGAGGCGGGTGAGCGCAGTGGGCGGGGGGACCGCCCGCACCCGATCCCCGTCCCGGTCGACCAGGCCCAGGTCGTCGAGCTCGGTCAGCGCGGCATCGACCTCGAAGTCGATCTCGCGGTGGCAGGTCGCCCGGAGCCAGCGCTCGACGTCGGCGTCGAGGTCGTGGGCGTTGGCCCCGTCGGGCGCCGCCAGCAGGAAGCGGTACGCGAGGACGACCTCGAGGACGTGCTGCTGGCCCGCCGAGTACAGCAGGGTGTGCAACACGCCCGGCCCGTCGGCGAGGGTGCGGAAGTAGAGCGTCTCCGACAGCGTCTTCAGGTAGGCGAGCCGGCGGTTCTTCAGCTTGGACCACTGGCGGACGAGAAAGCCGCCGATGGTGACGAGGCCACCGAACAGCACCACGAGGGCCCCCTGGTCGAGCTCGGGCTCGTCGTCGCGGAGGCCCAACCACGCACCGAGCAGGACCACGGCGAGGCCGATCGTGGGGAGCAGCTTGGTCGTCAGCACGACGATGCCCGACGCCAGCGCCGGCAACCCGACGAGCAGCGTGTCGATGGGCCGGAACCGCACCTGCGTCGACGGCAGGAGCATCTCGATATCGGCTCGCGGCACGTCCTGGAACTGCTTGAGGGACACCTGGCCCGGCACCAGGTTGCGCTCGGCCGGGTCGATGCCGCGCTCCTCGAACCACGACCGGGGCTTGATCCGGGTCAGGACCACGACCCGGTCCTCGACCGTGATGGTGCGCTCCTCCGACCGGAGGCCCTTCCACTTCGGCACCTGGACGGTCTCTCGCCGGCCGCCCCGGCGGTAGACGAGCAGGTCGGTGTAGTCGTCCAGGTCGACCTCGAGGCGCAGTGGGATCAACGACTCGCGCGCCATCGCCTCGTTCAGCTCGTCCATGGTGACCGGCACGTAGTTGGCGCCGTCGAGCAGCGTGCTCAGCGCCTCGCGCAGCGCGGCGGCGGCCTGTGCGTCGCCGGCCTCGGTCTGCGCCCAGGCGTCGATCACCGCCTCCTCGCGATCGTGGAGGTCGACCTGGGCGAGCGCGGCGACGAGGCGGCTGAGGACCCGGAACCGCTCGGCGTCCGCCGGGTCGTCCCACGGCAGGGCGACGAGCTCGTCGGTGACCTGCCCCACCCGGCGCGGCACGAAGCGTTCCGGTCCGTCCACCGCGCCGAGCCTAGGGTCCTCGCGGGGTCACGACCTCCCGTCGCGGCCCGAGGTCGCCGCCTTGGTGGTCTTGCGCGCCGCCGTGCGGGCATCCGAGGCGACCTGCTCGCCGCCCTCCTTCGCCTCGCGGACGGCGGCGATCACGCGGTCGAGGACCTCGTCGGTCTCACCACGCACCGTCGCCGCCACCCGGCGGGTCGTCGTCGACCCCGTGGGCGCCGGGTGAGCACGCTTGGTGCCGCGCACGCGGTCGACGACGTGCTCCACGGCGGTGACGCCGCCCTGGATCAGGCCGCTGACCGTGTCGCCGATGCGGTCGGCCACGCCGGCCGCCGGCCCGGCGACCAGGTTGCCGGGAGGGGCGTCGGGCGACCGGGGGTGGGGTCGTGTGGGAGCCACCTTCTTGGCCTCGACCATGGCGTCGCCCAACTCGGTGAGCGACTTCCGACCGAGCTCGGCCCGCACCTCGCGGAAGTAGTCGGCCTCCTCCTCTTCGATGTGATGGCGCACGTTCTCGATGAGCACCGTGACCTTGGCGTCGAAGCGCTCGTCCTCGGGATCCATGCTCTCGAGCTCCCAGAGCGTCCACTTGACGACGTGGTGCTCCTCGAGGCTCTCGAGGGCCTCGTCCTCGACCGCCGGCACGGTCGCCCTGGTCACCGGGTAGAAGAGCTGCTCCTCCACGGCGGCGTGGGTGGAGAGTTCTTCGATGATGCGGTCGACGACGGTGCGCTTCTCGACGAAGGCACGGTCGCCCGCCTGCTCGAACCGCTTGAACAGCTTCTCGATGGTCTTGTGGTCGTCCTTGAGCATGGTGATCGCGTCCATGCTCCCCGCGTACCCACCCCGGGGCCGGTTGATTACCCCGCGGTCACATCTCGGGGCGCGTGGGTACCGTGTCGGTGCCGCCCCGGCGACGCCCATGGAGGACACGATGGCGCAGGACGTGCTCGACCAGCCGTCGCTCGACCCCTGGAGGCGACCAGCGTCGGACGTCGC
>JAFGPU010000098.1 GCA_016936035.1 Acidimicrobiales bacterium | reverse complement strand
GAGGGCCGCACCGTCGGGGTGCTCGTCGACCTGCCCGGCCCCAAGCTGCGCATGGCGCCGTTCCCCGAGGGCGGCGTCGAGCTCGCCCCCGACGACCACATCGAGCTGCGGTGCGGGGTCGAGGCCAGCGACGCCCATGTCATCGGCGTCGACCTCGACCACCTGGGCCTCGACGCGGGCGACCGCATCATGGGTGGCGACGGCGCCGTGGTGCTCGAGGTCGTCGACACGGGCCAGGGGTGCACGCCGTCGGGGCGCTCGGCCCAGGCGCTGGTGCGACGGGGCGGGCGGCTGCAGGGGCGTCCCGGCATCCACATGCCCGACCGTGTCGGTGGCATCTCGGGGCCCACCGACCGCGACCTCGACCTGGCGGTCGCGGCCCGCGACGCCGGGGCCGACGCCGTGGCGGCGTCCTTCGTCCAGCGCGCCGCCGACGTCCAGCGCCTCATCGATGCCCTGGGCCCCGACCGGCCCCAGGTCGTCGCCAAGATCGAGACCGCCTCTGCCGTCGAGGAGGCCGACGAGATCCTCGCCATCGCCGATGCCGCGATGGTCGCCCGGGGCGACCTGGGCATCCGCCTGCCCATCGAGGACGTGCCGCACGTGCAGAAGCGGCTGGTGCGGTCGGCCATCGCCGCCGGGCGACCGGTCATCACGGCCACGCAGATGCTCGAGTCGATGATCACGGCGGCCTACCCCACCCGGGCCGAGGTGTCCGACGTCGCCAACGCCGTGTTCGACGGCACCGACGCCGTCATGCTGTCGGCCGAGACCGCCGTCGGCGCCGAGCCCGCCGAAGCCGTCGCGGTCATGGCCTCGGTGGTCGCCCGGGCCGAGCGCGAGGCCGACTACCTGCAGTGGGGCGCCAAGCTGGGCAAGCTGCGGCGGTCGCGTCCGCTGCCGACGACCGCCAAGGTCACCGACGCCACCAGCGAGGGTGCGTGGCGGGCCGCCACCAACGTCGGTGCGTCGGCCATCGTCTGCTGCACCCGCTCGGGCGACACCGCCCGGGCCGTGGCCCGCTTCCGGCCCACGGTGCCGGTGCTGGCGGTCAGCCCCTCCGAGCGCATCACCCGGGCGCTCACGCTGACCTGGGGCGTCACCGCCGTGCAGGGCAGCCCGTGGTCGACCACCGACGAGATGGTGTGGTTCGCCACCGAGGAGGCGATGGCGGCCGGGGTCGCCGGGGCCGGCGACGTGATCGTCGTGATCGGCGGCTACCCGGGCGACCCCGACCCCGCCGCCGACGTGCTGCGCGTGGTCCGCCTGCACTGAGGTTCCCGGGCCTCAGCGATCGCTCTCGCCGAGCAGCGTGCGGCCCAGCACGTCCACGAGCCAGGCCTGCCAGCGCGCGACGGTCCAGCCCAGGCCGGCCACGAGTGCGTCGTACGTGTCGGTGCTGACCAGCGCGAAGTAGGTCGCCACCGCATCGTCGCGGCGCAGGCCGTCCCGCAGCGGGCCCGCTTCGATCACGAGGTCGACGAGCGCCTCGTGCGTGCGGTGGCGCCGCCGGCCGTCCTCGTCGATCAGGTCCCGCACCTCGGGGTCGGTCGCCGCCGCGTCCCGCATCACCTGCTTGAGCGGCGCCGTGCGGGCCACCACCTCGCTGGCGCCCCGCACGATCCGGGCGAGCCGGCGTCCGGGGTCGGGCTCGCGGCGCGCCTGGTCGACCCAGTCACGGCGCAGCACCTCGACCGGCTCGGCATCGCCTGCGATGGCGATGTCGAGGGCGCGGGCGAGGACCGCGTGCTTGGTTCCGAACGCCTGGTACACGGTGGCGGGTGCGACGCCGGCGTCGGCGGCGATCGCCGTGACCGTCGTGGCCACGTAGCCGCGTTCGAGGAACAGCCGCACCGCGGCGGCGACGATGCGCTCACGGGTCGCCTTCGCCCGTTCCTCGCGGCGGCGACCCGCGGGCGACACACCCTTGACCGGTTCGCGCACGAGGAGCAGAGTAGCGCTCTACAGAGTCACACTCTGCAAAGTGGCCGGACGACCCGGCGAGGAGCCCCATGGACGACCCCACGTGCACCGATCCCGACAAATACCGGTCGATCTTCGAGAACGACACCGTGCGCGTCCTCGAGTACCGGGACTCCCCCGGCGCGACGACCCGACCGCACCGTCATCCCGACAGCGTCATGTACACCCTGTCGGCCTTCCGGCGCCGCCTGCACGGCGCCGAGGGGCCCCGTGACGTCGCCATGGAGCCCGGGCACGCCGTCTGGCTCCCCGCCCAGACCCACGCCGGCGAGAACATCGGGAACACCGACACCCACGTCATCTTCGTCGAGCTCAAGTCCTCGGCGGCCCCGCCGACCTCACCGGACGCCGTGGGCCCGGTCGTCCCGCCGCCGTGACCCTCCGCCGGTGGAGACCACAGGGTCGGGGTTCCCTCCCCCTGGACGAAGGTTTCGTTCAGTCGTAGGTGGCTTCGACCGACCAGCGCCCCGACTCGACGGTCAGCAGGTAGGCCACGCCGCCCGCCGTCGCCACCTGGAGCCGGGCCCGGCGCCGGTGGGTGGCCAGGTCCCACCAGCGCTCGTCGCAGGGCCACGGGCCCGCCCAGGCGACGACCGGCGCGGGGCGTGCCCCCCGGTCGCTGCCGACCGTCACCGCCGCCGGGGCGGCGCTCACCTCGCCCCGGCCGCTGACGCGCACCGGGCGGCCGGCGGCGTCGAGCACCTGGGCGGGCCGCTGAGGGTCGTGCACCACGGCGGGCGCCGGTTCGGGGACGGCCCCGGGCCAGGGCTCGCCCACCCAGCCGCGCTGGGCCGCCGGGCGCGGCTCGGTGACGTCCGCGGCCGCCACCGGCACCAGCCCCACCCGCTCGCCTGGCCCCCGGCCGCCCCGCCACTCGGGCACCTGCACCGCGTCGACGCCCAGCAGGCCCTGCACCCGGGCGAGGGCCCGCGCCGCCCGGTCGCCCGCCTCGACGGCGTCGACCGAGCCCGGCCCGCCCGCGCTGAACGCGAGCTGTCGCCCGCCGGCCGCCACGACCTCGTCCGGTGCCAGCCACAGGCGGCTGAGCCCGCCCGACGGCCGGTGGGCGCCGGCGTGGAGCCAGCCGTCGAGCTGCCAGCGCACCCGGTCGGCGATGGCGAGGGCCGTGAACGTCCCCTCGGTGCGCCACACCCGCTCGTGCGTCTCGCCGTGCTCGGTCTCGGCGCCGATGACCAGGCGGGTGCAGGAGCTGCCCGTGGCGGACAGGCGGGCCTGCAGGTCGTCGACCAGTCTCCGGGCCACGAAGGCCACGGCCTCGACCCGCTCGGCGGGAGGGTCGATCTCGGCCGACAGGGTCAGCTCGGCCGGCGGCGGAACGGTGACCGGCGGGCGCTCGTCGAGGCCGCGGGCCAGCCGGTGCGCCGCCCGTCCCTCGGCGCCGAAGCGGCCCACGACCTGGGCGACGGGCAGGGCCGCCAGGTCGCCCAGCGTGCGCACCCCCAGCCGTTCGAGCACGTCGACGAGCTCGGCACCGGCCGGTCCCTCCTGCTCGGCGAGCACGGTGACCGGCAGGGGCGCCAGGAAGCGCGGGCTGCCCCCGGGGGCGACAACCGTCGACCGCTCGGGCGGCGCCGCCAAGCCAGCCGCCGGACCAGCCGCCGGACCGCCGGGGGGCGCCACCGGGCCAGCAGTGGTCGCCGTCGAATCGGCGGGCAACGCCGCCGGACCAGCCGCCGGGCCCGCTGCGGGCGGCACCGGCCGGCGGGCAGCGAGCGCGGCGGCGAAGCGGCCGTCGGCGACGCCGACCCGGACGGGTGCCCGCCCGGACAGCACCTCGTGCACCAGCGCCCCCGCCTTGTCGGCCAGCGCCCGGTCGCCACCGTGGTAGCGGGACGGTCCCCGCGTCGGAAAGGCGCACGCCCCCGGGGAGGTGATCTCGATGCGGGGCGTGAGCGCCTCGAGCGCGGCGGGCACGGGCTCGAACGCGCGGGCGGCGGCCGCCGGGTCGTGGTGCAGCACCACGAGGTCGGGGCACCGGGCCTGGGCGTCGCGGCGACGCTGGTGACGTTCGACGCCCTCGGCCCGCGCCGCTGGCGAGCAGGCCACGACCCGGTTGGCGTGGAACACGGCCGCCGGCTGGTCGAGGGGCACGCCGGCGGCCACCACGGGCCAGTCGGCGCACCACACCACCAGAGTGCGGGTCACTTCGGTCACGGGGGGACCACCGCGGCGCCCGCCGTGCCCGCATCACCCGCCGTATCCACAGAACCCGGCGCACCCGCCCTGGCCGCCGGCGGCACCGCACCGGTCGACCGGGGGCGCAGGGGGATGGGTACGGCGACGGGGTCGGCCACCGCCACGCCCCCGTCGGGCCCGGGCAACCACAGCTCGGCCCGGCCCCCGCGGGAGGCCTCGCCCCGGCCGTCGACCTCGACCGCCACCCGCCTCCCCTGCAGGTGGCCCCACCCCTCGCCCAGCCCCTGCCAGGTCGACGACGCCACCGTCAGCCGGAGGGGGCTGCGCTGACCCGGCAGGTCGCCGCCCACTGCGACGAGCACCGCGGCCCGCTCGCGCACGCGGGCGACCAGGCGCCGGGCGTCGGCGGTGCGCAACCGCCCACCGCCCCGGGCCGCACCGTCGCCCGCCGCGACGAGCACGACGTCGAACCCGTCGACCAGCGCGGCCACCACCGACGCCCAGCCGGCTCTCTCGCGACCGGGGTCGGCCACCAGCACCAGGCGTTCGAGCGCCACCCCCAGCTCGGCGGCCGCCACCAGCCCCAGCGACCCGAGCCCGACGGCCGCCACCCACGACCCCGCCTGTGACGCCCCCGCCGCCAGGGCCAGGGCCAGCGACGCCGCCCCGGTCACACCCGGCCGGGACCCCACGGACACCGTGGCGCCCCGCCGCAGCCCCGGGGACGGGAGCAGCGCATCGAACGCCGGCACGACCGGCAGGTACCGGTCGCGGGCCAGGTCGGTGGGCCGGACGCGCTCGGCCAGGCCGGCGATCGTCCCGCCGCCAGCGGCAGACGCCACCTCGGGCACTCCGAGGCCGGGAGCGAACCTCTCTGCGTGAGCCACGGCCCCATGATCGAACACCTGTTCGCCGACGGCAAGGCCTGTGCGAGCGCCTGCACGGCGCGTCCGGCACGAGACCCCGGAGGGGGCCGCCCTGCTCGGGCGGGCCCGTCAGCTCTCGGTCGGGTACCCGGCGCTGTTCCAGGCGGTCATGCCCCCCAGCACGTTGACCACCCGGCGCCCGTTGGCGGCGAGCAGGCTGGCCGCCACCGACGAGCGGTAGCCCGAACCGCACACGGTGGCGACCACCGGGGCGTCGGGGACGTCGTCGAGGCGGGAGGGCAGCTCGCCGCCGGTCACGAACGTGGCGCCGTCGATGTGGCCGGCCGCCCACTCGGCCGGCTGCCGCACGTCCAGCACCGCCACCTCGTCGTTCGCCACCCGGTCCTTCAGCTCGTGCACGGTGATCTGCTCGATGCTCCCGAGGGGCTTGGCGGCCGTGCGCCATGCCATCATCCCGCCGGCCAGCCACCCCTCCGGCAGCGGGTAGCCGATGCGTAGCAGCTGCCAAGCGGCCTCCCACAGGTCGTCGGGCCGGTCGAGCACGAGCACCGTGTGGGCGTCCTCGTCCAGCACTGTGCCCGCCCACGTCGCGAAGCTCGAGCCGAGGCCGGCGTTCAGCGCACCGGGGATGTGCGCGGCACCGAACGCCTCGGGGGCCCGGGTGTCGAGCACGACGGCGCCGTCGGCCCGGGCGCGCTCGACGTCGTCGGGCGCCAGCGCCGGCGGTTCGCCCAGCACCCCCAGCAACCCGACGCCCGCCAGGTTCTGGGCGCGCATGCGCTTCCAGTACGGCGGCACCGCCGGCAGGTTGTCGAGGCGGATGCACTCGGCCACGAACTCCTCGGCCGAGTCGACCGTGGCGAGCACCGCGTTGGTGCGGCGCTCGTAGCCCACGGTGGTGGACATCCGGGACCCGATGTTGCCGCCGCACAGGCTGCCGGCGACGTGGGTGGGGAAGACCTCGACGTGGTCGGGCAGCGTGAGGATCTTGTCCTGGATGGTGCGGCAGAACTCCCGGGCCGCGTGCTCGGCGTCGGCGCGCGTGCCGAGCAGGTCGGGCCGGGCCAGGTCGCCCACCAGCAGCGCGCCGCCGGACAGCAGCATGGCGGGCTCGTCGCCGGTCGAACGGTCGTAGAGCAGCAGGCTGACGTGCTCGGGCGTGTGGCCGGGGGTGTGCAGCACCTCGATGCCGACCTCGCCCATCTCGATGACCTCGCCGTCGCGGACCGGCTGGTGGTCGTACCCCAGCTCTGCGTGGGCGGAACCGAGCACGGTGAGGCGCTGGCGCTCGGTCAGCTCCGACAGCCCGGACAGGTAGTCGTTGTGGCCGTGGCTGTCGATGCCGTAGCGGATGCGCATGCCGTTGCTGCGCGCCGCCGCCAGGTAGTCGTCCACCTGGCGTTGGGGGTCGAGCACCAGGGCCTCCCCCGTCTCCTCCGAACCCACCAGGTAGCTGGCGTGCCCGAGACCTTCGAGGACGAACTGGGTGAGGAGCATGCCTACTTCCTTCCCTCCCGCCCCGGCGCGCAACCCCGGCCCCGGCGACGGGCATCCGGGCCCACCGTCGCTCGCACGGGGGTGCGACCCGCGCGCACGATGGGCCCGATGCCACCTCGTGCGACGAGCCAGGCCCAGGATGGGTGACGTGACGTCCGTTCCCGCCCCCGACCAGGCGCCGCCCTGGCACGCCCTCGACCCCTCGGACGTCGAGACCACGCTGCACACGAGCGATCGCGGGCTGTCCCACGAGGAGGTCGAGGCCCGGCTCGCCCACCACGGCCCCAACGAGCTGGAGGAGGAACCGCCTCCCGGCGCGCTGGTGGTGCTGGCCCGCCAGTTCCGCAACCCGCTCATCTACATCCTCCTCGTCGCCGCCGCGGTCACCGTCGCCCTCGAGGAGTTCATCGACGCAGGTGTGATCGCCGCGGTGCTGGTGCTCAACGCCACGATCGGCTTCACCCAGGAGCGCAAGGCCGAAGGCGCCGTCCGGGCCCTTCAGCAGCTCGTCGTCCCCCGGGCCCGGGTCGTGCGGGACGGCCACGAGCGCGAGGTCGACAGTCGCGAGCTGGTGCCAGGTGACGTCGTGCAGCTCGAGCCCGGCAGCAGGGTGCCGGCCGACGTCCGGCTTGATGCCGTCGGCTCGCTGACCATCGACGAGTCTCTGCTCACCGGCGAGTCGCTGCCCGTCGCCAAGCAGGTGGCGCCCGTGCCGGAGGCGGTGCCGATCGGCGATCGGGCCTCGATGGCGTTCACCGGCGCGATCGTCACGAGCGGGCGGGGCCGGGGCATCGTGGTCGCCACCGGCGCCGACACCGAGCTGGGCACCATCGCGGGCCTGATGCGGGGCGAGACATCCGTCGAGACGCCGCTGCAGCGCCAGATCGGCAGGCTGGCCAAGCTGATCGGGCTGGCGGTCGGCGTGGCATCGGTCGTCGCCTTCGCCAGCGGGGTCGCCCTCGGCGGCAGCGTGCAGGAGATGTTCCTCACCGCGGTGGCGCTCGCTGTCTCCGCCGTGCCCGAGGGCCTGCCGGTGGCGGTCACCATCACCTTCGCCATCGGCGTCAGCCGCATGGCGGGCAGGAACGCCATCGTCCGACGCCTGCCGGCGGTCGAGACGCTCGGCAGCACCACCGTGATCGGCTCCGACAAGACCGGCACGCTCACCGAGAACCGCATGACGGTGCAGGAGGTGTGGGCGTCCGGACGCACGTACCGGCTGGCTGGCGACGAGCCCGACGCCGGATTCCTCGTCGACGACGAGCCCGCGAGCATCGAGACCCATCCGGTGTTCCACGAGACGCTGCTCACCGGTGTGCTCGACAACGAGGCCGACGTGTTCCTCGACGACGACCACATCGAGTCCACCGGCGACCCGACCGAGGTGGCCCTGGTCGTCGCCGGGATGAACATCGGGATCGACGAGGAGGAGGCCCGGGAGGCCTACCCCCTGTTCGCCGAGATCCCGTTCGAGACCGAGCGGCGCTACTCCGCGAGCATCCGCGAGCGGCACGGCACCCACACGATCTTCGTCAAGGGCGCCCCCGAGCGGGTCGTCGCCATGTGCACGGCGATGCTCACCGACGACGGCCCGGTCCCGATCGACGCGGAGACGGTCGAGGCCGCCGCCCGCGACCTGGCCGGGCGGGGCCTGCGGGTGCTGGCGATGGCCCAGCACCGGCTGCCGGAACCGCTGGCGCACCCCGAGGACGTCGACGAGCCCGAGGGACTCATCTTCGTGGGCCTCCAGGGCATGCTGGATCCGCCGCGTCCCGGGGTGCGGGAGTCGATCGACCTGTGCCACGAGGCGGGCATCCGGGTGGTGATGATCACCGGCGACCACGCCTCCACCGCCCGGGCGATCGCTGAGGACCTGGGCATCGCCGAGCCGGGCGACGCTGCGCTCACGGGTGCCGAGCTCGGGACGATGGACGACGACGAGCTGCACGACCGGGTCGTCGACGCCACCGTGTTCGCCCGTGTCGACCCCGAGGACAAGCTGCGCATCGTGCGGGCCCTGCAGCACCACGGCGAGGTCGTGGCGGTCACCGGCGACGGGGTCAACGACGCACCGGCCCTGAAGGCGGCCGCGATCGGCGTC
>JAFGPU010000097.1 GCA_016936035.1 Acidimicrobiales bacterium | reverse complement strand
CCCCCGACGACACGAAGGAACATCCGATGCGCAAGACCAAGCTCCAGCTGCAGATCACCGTCGACGGCTACATGGCCGGCCCCAACGGCGAGATGGACTGGCTGACGATGCCCTGGACCGACGACCTGAACAGCTACGTCGACGGACTGTGGGACCCGGTCGACACGATCGTGCTGGGACGCAAGCTCGCCGAGGGCTTCATCCCGGCGTGGGAGTCCGGGCCCGAGGGCGAGGACCAGGCGTCGATCGACAAGATGAACGACACGCCGAAGGTCGTGATCTCCAACAGCCTGACCGAGTCGCCCTGGAAGAACGCGACCGTCACCGGCGGCGCCCTCACCGAGATCGTGAACGACCTGAAGGGCAAGCCGGGTGGCGACATCATGGTCGCCGGTGGCGGCACCCTCGTCCGGGGGCTCATCGCCGAGGGTCTGCTCGACGAGTTCCACCTGTTCGTGAACACCGCCGCGCTCGGCGCCGGGATGCCCGTGTTCCCCCGGCTCGACGCCAACCAGCAGCTGCGCCTCGTTCATGCGCAGCAGTTCGACTGCGGCATCGTCGGCCTCCACCTCGAGCCGGTCCGCTCCTGACCACGGGGGGGCGGACCCTGCCGTCCGCGGGCGACCGCCCTGTCGTCTCTCACTCCGAGGTCTCGGAGCAGCCGGCGCCGGGGCGGTCATCCCGCCGTGTCAGGGCAACGTCAGGACCTCGGGGCCGTCGTCGGTGACCGCGACCGTGTGCTCCCAGTGCGCGGCGCGGGAGCCGTCGGCGGTCACCACCGTCCACCCGTCGTCGAGCACCCTGGTGGCGCTGCCCTGTGCGCACGCCATGGGCTCGACGGCGTAGACGTCGCCGGCTGCCACCCGCTTGCCTCGGCCGCGCTTGCCGAAGTTGGGCACGTCGGGCGGCTCGTGCATCGCGGTGCCGATGCCGTGGCCCACGTACTCGCGCACGACGCTGAAGCCGGCCCGCTCGATCGTGCCCTGCACCGCGGCGCCGAGATCGCCCAGTCGGCTGCCCGACACCAGCTCGACGATGCCGGCGTCGAGCGCCGCCCGGGTCACGTCGATGAGGCGCCGGGACTCGGCGTCGATCTCGCCCACGCCGGCGGTGAAGGCGGCGTCGCCGTGGTAGCCGTCGACGACTGCGCCGCAGTCGATCGAGACGATGTCGCCCTCGACCAGCGCCCGCCGATCGGGGATGCCGTGGACGACCACCTCGTTGACGCTGGCGCAGATCACGGCCGGATAGCCGTGGTAGCCGAGGAAGTTGGACCGGGCGCCCCGCCGGGCGAGCACGTCGCGGCCGATGGCGTCGAGGTCGAGCAGCGTGACGCCCGGGTGCAGCGCCTCGCGGATGCGGTCGTGCATCTCGGCGACCACCCGGCCCGCCCGCCGCATCGTGCGGACCTCCTCAGCCGTGCGCCGACCCACGGGCCCGGCCCTCAGCGACGTCGCTGGTCGATGGCCGCCAGCAGGCGCGCCGTGACCTCGTCGGCCGTGCCGTAGCCGTCGACGACCTCGAGCAGCCCGCGCTCGCGGTACCAGGCGATGAGCGGCGCCGTCTTCGTCTCGTAGTCGGACAGCCGCTTCTCGATGGCCGCCGGGGTGTCGTCCTCGCGCTGGACGACGTCGCCGCCGCAGTTGTCGCACACCCACCCGTACCGGGGCGGCTTGTCGAGCGAGTAGTTGGCGGCGCAATCGCTGCACACGCGGCGGCCGGCCAGCCGCTCGAGCACCACCTCCTTGGCCACGTCGAGGTCGACGACCACGTCGAGCGGGCGCGCGGCCGTGATGTCGGCGAGCGCCTCGGCCTGGTCGACGGTGCGCGGGAACCCGTCGAGGATGTAGCCCCGCTCGGTGGTGTCGTCGCAGTCGAGCCGGTCGTCGACGATGCCGATCATGATGTCGTCGGGCACGAGGCTGCCGGCGGCCATCAGCTCCGCGGCCTTGAGGCCCAGCTCGGTGCCCTCGCGTACGGCGGCCCGCAGCATGTCGCCGGTGGAGATGTGCGGCACCACGTAGTGGCGTGACAGCCGGACGCACTGGGTGCCCTTGCCCGCACCCTGGCGGCCCAGCATGACCATGCGCACCCCACGGGTCACTGCAGAAAGCCTTCGTAGTTGCGCATCATCAGCTGGCTGTCGATCTGCTTCATCGTCTCGAGCGCCACGCCGACCGCGATGAGGATCGACACGCCGCCGAACGCGAACGCCTGCACGTCGGCGAACGCGAGCAGCAGCGACGGCAGCAGGGCGATGGCTGCGATGAACACGGCGCCGGGCAGGGTGATGCGGGCCAGGATGCGGGCCAGGTAGCGCTCGGTCTGCGGGCCGGGCCGGATGCCCGGGATGAAGCCGCCCTGCTTGCGGATGGTGTCGGCCTGCTGGTGCGGGTCGAAGGCGATGGCCGTGTAGAAGTAGGTGAACCCGATGATCAGGAAGCCGTAGACCACGATGTAGAAGATCGAGTCGGGGCTGACCAGGTTGTCGTTCACCCATTCCTGCACCCGCACGCCCCAGCTGCCGGGGTCGGAGGGCAGCACCTGGGTGACCAGCAGGGGCAGGTACAGCATCGAGCTGGCGAAGATGATGGGCACGACGCCCGACTGGTTGACCTTCAGCGGGATGTAGGTGCTCTGGCCGCCGTACATGCGCCGGCCGACCACCCGCTTGGCGAACTGCACAGGGATGCGGCGCTGGCCGTTCTCGATGATGACGATCGCCACCAGCACGCCGAGGAACAGCACGAGGAGGGGCAGGAGCAGGCCCCAGCCCTTGGTCGCCTCGATGCTCGCGAACTGCGACGGGATGGGCGACACGACGCTGGCGAAGATCAGCAGCGACATGCCGTTGCCGATGCCGCGCTGGGTCACCACCTCGCCCATCCACATTAGCAGGGCGGTGCCGGCCGTCAGCACGAGCACCACCAGCAGCACCCGGGGCGCGGTGAAGTTGGGCAGGACGTCGATGTTGGTGGGGTTGCTCGCCCCACCGAGCAGGCCGCCGCCACCGTTGTGGAACAGGAACGCCAGCGCCGTCGACTGCAGCACGGCGATGGCCACCGTGAGGTAGCGCGTCCACTGGGTGATCTTGCGCTGGCCGATGGCGCCCTGCTGCTGCCACTCCTCCAGCTTGGGGATGACCACCGTCAGGATCTGCATGATGATCGAGCTGGTGATGTAGGGCATCACCCCCAGCGCGAACACCGCGAAGTTGGTGAGCCCCGCCCCCGAGAAGAGCTGCATGTAGGCGAGGATGCCGCCCGACTCCTCGGACTGGCGCTTCAGCGAGTCGATGGCATCGAGGTCGATGCCCGGCGCCGGCACGTACGAGCCGAACCGGTACAGGGCGATGATGGCCAGCGTGAACAGGATCTTGTTCCGCAGGTCGGCGACCCTGAACATGTTCCGCAGGCTGGACAGCACGTTTGTTCCCCTTCAGCGGCGTCGACCGTCGGCCGGCGCACCGCGTGGCGACCGAGGCCGCCAGTCTTGCCGGAATCGGTCGCCGGAACGCAATCGTGCGCCCGGTGCGCGGATGACGACCTGGTTGCTTGGTGGATCGGTCTACCGGTTGGCGAACTGGTTGCCCTTGGCGGGCGGGCGACGGTCGCCCCACGGCAGGGGCAGCACCTCGACGCTGCCGCCGGCGGCGACGATGGCCGCCTCGGCCGCCTTGGAGAAGGCGTGCGCCTTGACGGTGACGGCGCGCGAGATCTCGCCCCGGCCCAGCACCTTGACCAGCGCTCCCTTGCCGGTCAGGCCCTTGGCGTGCAGGGCGTCGGGGGTGACCTCGTCGAGCCCCGACGCGTCGAGGGTGTCGAGGTTGACCGCCTGGTACTCGACGCGGAAGGGGTTGTTGAAGCCCTTGAGCTTGGGCACCCGCATGTGCAGCGGCATCTGGCCGCCCTCGAACCCGGTGGGGACCTTGCTCCGCGCCTTCTGGCCCTTGGTGCCGCGGCCGGCCGTCTTGCCGCCCTTGCCGGCGATGCCGCGGCCGACGCGCTTGGAGCGCTTGTTGGCGCCCGGGGCGGGCTTCAGATCGTGGACCTTGATGGTCATGGCGTCACTTCTCCTGGTCCTCGACCTTGATCAGGTGAGGAACCTTGGCGATCATCCCGCGGATCTCGGGACGATCGGGCAGCGTGTTGGACTGACCGATGCCGCGCAGGCCCAGGGCCCGCAGCGTGCCGCGGTGCTTGGGCTTGGTGCCGATCGACGATCGGATCTGGGTGACCTTGATGTCGGGCATCGTCAGACCCCTTCGGGCTCGAGCCGGGCGCGCTCGCTCTCGCGGTAGGCCTGCACGAGCGCACCGGGGAACAGCTCCTCGGGCGACTTGCCCCGCAGCTTGGCGACCTCGTCGGGACGCCGCTGCGCCTTGAGGCCGGCGATGGTCGCCCGCGCCACGTTGATGTGGTTGGACGAGCCGAGCGACTTGCAGAGCACGTCGCGGATGCCCGCCTCCTCGAGGATGGCCCGGGCCGCGCCACCGGCGATGACGCCGGTACCGGGGGCGGCAGGCTTCATGAACACGCGCCCGGCACCGGTCTCGCCGATGACGGGGTGCACGATGGTCGAGCCGGCCAGCGGCACCTTGAACAGGTTCTTGCGTGCCTCCTCGGTGCCCTTCTGGATGGCGAGGGGCACCTCCTTGGCCTTGCCGTAGCCCAGGCCGACCCGGCCGTTGCCGTCGCCGATCACCACGAGAGCGGTGAACGAGAAGCGACGGCCGCCCTTGACGACCTTGGCGACCCGGTTGATGTTGATCACGCGGGACTCGTGCAGCGTGGCGTCGCCGGAGGCACGCGGGTTCTCGCGCGGCTCGCGGGGCTGCCGATCACGGGGACCGCGTCCGCCGCCACCAGATCCGTTTGCCATCAGAACTCCAATCCTGCTTCGCGGGCCGCCTCGGCCACGGCCGCGACGCGTCCGTGGTAGAGGAAGCCGCCCCGGTCGAAGACGACCCGCTCGACGCCGGCGTCCTTGGCGCGCTCGGCGACGAGGCGGCCGACCTTGGCCGCGGCGTCCTTGTTGGACGAGCCGCTGCGCAGGTCGGCCTCGAGGGTCGATGCCGCGGCCAGCGTCCTGCCGGCGCGGTCGTCGATGACCTGGGCTGAGATGTGCTTGTTCGAGCGGAAGACCGCGAGGCGGGGCCGGTCGGCCGAACCTCGGACGTGCTTGCGCACCCGGTTGTGACGCCGGAGGCGGGCGTCGCGCTTGTGCTTGGCGCTGCTGCTCATCACTTACCTGCCTTGCCGGCCTTGCGCTGGACGTGCTCGCCCGCGTAGCGGACGCCCTTGCCCTTGTACGGCTCGGGCTTGCGCCACGCACGAATGTCGGCCGCCACCTGCCCGACGGCTTCCTTGTCGATGCCCGACACGACGATGCGGTTGGGGGAGGGCACCTCGAACGTGATGCCGTCGGGCGCCGTGATGTTGACGGGGTGGCTGAAGCCGAGCGCCAGCTCCATGGCACCCGGGCCCTTGGCCGTGGCCCGGTAGCCGACGCCGACGATCTCGAGCTCCTTGGAGAAGCCCTGCGTCACGCCCTGCACCATGTTGTTGACCAGCGAGCGCACCAGGCCGTGCATGGCCCGGTTCTGGCGCTCGTCGTCGGGGCGCTCGACCACGAGCTCCTCGCCGTCCTGGCGGACGGTGATGGCGCCGGGGATGTCGCGCTCGAGAGTGCCCTTGGGGCCGCGCACGGTGATGTGCCGGCCCGCGAGCGACACGTCGACGTCGCTGGGCACGGGGATGGGGGACTTGCCGATGCGAGACATTCAGATCACCACACGAAGCACAGGACCTCGCCGCCGACCTTGCGCCTGCGCGCTTCACGGTCGGACAGCAGGCCCTGGCTGGTCGAGAGCACGGCCACGCCCAGGCCACCGAGGACCCGGGGGACCTTGGTGGACGGCGAGTAGACGCGCAGGCCCGGTTTGGACACCCGCTTGATGCCCGAGATCGTGCGGGCACGATCGGGGCTGTACTTCATCTTCACGTGCAGCGTGCGCCCGGGACGGTCGACGTTGTCCTCGACGTCGAAGGCCTCGATGTAGCCCTCCTGCTGCAGGACGCCCGCGAGGGCCTCCTTCAGCTTGGAGGAGGGCATGCGCACGTCGTCGTGCATCGCGATGTTCGCGTTGCGGATGCGGGTGAGCATGTCGGCGATGG
>JAFGPU010000512.1 GCA_016936035.1 Acidimicrobiales bacterium | reverse complement strand
GCGGCGCAGGAGCGCGCCGCCGAGCTGCTCGACCGCTTCCTGGCCCACCCGCCCAGCGTCGATCCCAGCCTGGCGGCGCCCGCCCTGGCGGTGTCGGCCACGCTCGGCGACGTCGACCTGCACGAGCGCCTGGTGCAGCACTACCGCACGACGGGCAATCCGCAGGACCGGCAGCGGCTGCTTTTCTCGCTCACCCGGTTCCGCGCCGAGGATGCCTTCGAGCGCACCCTCGACCTCGCCCTGTCGGACGACGTGCGCACCCAGGACGCCCCCTACCTGCTGGGGCAGGCGCTGGCCAACCGCGACAACGGTCCGGTGGCCTGGCGCTTCGTGGCGTCGCGCTGGTCCGACGTCGCGCAGCGCTTCCCCGCCAACAGCCTGCCCCGGCTCGTCGCGGGCATCCGGTCGGTGCGCGACCGGTCGCTGGCCGACGAGGTCGCCGCCTTCCTGGCCGAGCATCCCGTTCCCCAGGGAGAGCTGCAGGTCAGGCAGCACGTCGAGCGCATGTGGGTCACGGTGGCGCTGGCCGAGCGCGAGCGCCACCGGCTGCCCGCTGCGCTGACCGGCTGACCACCCACCCGACCGGCACCACTGCGGAGCGCGGTGCTTTTGCGCTCACCGTGGTCGAGCGGCGACCATCGTGCGGCTCGGGCGTCGATGAGCTGGTCATCGAGCTGAGGACCCCGGGCCCGCCACGACGATGCAGCATCCGCCGCTCGAGATCCCTCGCCTGCGGGCCATGGCCCGTCACGCCCTGCCGAACCTGGTCGAGGGCAGCCTCATCCCGCTCGCCGTGTTCTACGGGGCGCTGTGGCTGGTCGGCGTCTGGGGCGGGCTCGTGGCCGCGCTGGTGTGGACCTACGTGGCCATCGCCCGGCGGCTCGTCACCCGCACCCCGGTCCCCGGGCTGTTGGTGCTGGGCGCCGCTGGCATGACGGCCCGCACCGTCGTCGCGGCGGTGTCGGGCAGCGTCTTCGTGTACTTCCTCCAACCCACCCTGACCACGGTGCTCATCGCCGGCGTCTTCCTGGCGTCCGTGCCCGCCGGGCGTCCCCTGGCCGAACGGCTCGCCGGCGACTTCTGTCCACTGCCCGAGAGCTTCATGGGCAGTCCCCCGGTGCGGCGGTTCTTCGCCCGCATCACGGTGCTTTGGGCGTTCGTGCAGCTCACCAACGCCACCGTCAGTGTGTGGCTGCTGATGACCCAGCCCGTCGGCACCTACGTCATGGCCAAGACGGTCGTGTCGTGGCTGCTCACCGGCGGTGCTGTCCTGGTCTCGACGCTGTACTTCAAGCGGTCGATGCACAGCAACGGCATCACCGTGCACTGGCGGGGAGCTCCCCGTGCCGCGTGAGGTGCACACCGTGGCGCTGCGCGCCGCCGACGGCGTGAGGCTGGCCGCCGACCTGTGGCCCACGGCGACCGCCGCGCCCTCGGCGGTGGTTGTGGCCCACGGCTTCGGCGCCCACCGCCGCGACCCGGCCGTGCTGGCCATGGCGCACGAGCTCCGGGCCGCCGGGCACGCGGTCGTGACCTACGACATGCGGGGACACGGCGCGTCGGGCGGGCTGTGCACGCTGGGCGATCTCGAGCGCCACGACGTCGCGGCTGCGGCCGCCGCCGCCCGCGACCTGGCACCGCGGGTGGTGCTGGTGGGCGCGTCGCTGGGGGCGATCGCCGTGCTGCGCCACGCGGTCGACGACGCCGACCTCGCCGGGGTGGTCACCGTCAGCTCACCGGCCCGGTGGCGCGTGCGCAGCCCCCGCGCGGCCGTCGCGGCGCTGCTCACCCGCACCGGCGCCGGCCGCCGCTTGGCCCGGCGCCTCGGGGTGCGGCTCGACGCGACCTGGCGCTGGCCGGAGCCGCCCGACCGGCTGGCCGCGCGCCTGGCCGTACCGCTGGCAGTCGTCCACGGCACCGGCGACCGGTTCATGCCCGAGTCCGAGGCCCGGGTGCTGCACGCCGCCGGGTCGGGCGCGGGCGGCGGGCACGGCGCGGCCCGCCGACTGGACGTCGTGCCGGAGATGGGCCACGCCTTCTGCCCCCGGGGGTTCGACGCGGTCACCGCCGCCGTGGACTGGTGCCTGGCGTCGAGCCCGGCGATCGCACAGCCGGCCTGAGGCGCAGCCGGGTGCAGCACCCCGGCGGTCACACCAGCGACAGCACCAGCAGCGTCTGCCCGACGTGGTAGGTCACCATCACCGCCACGCGGCCCCAGTCGTGGCTCTTCACGAACCGGCCCCAGCCGATCAGCGAGTCGGACGCGAAGAACAGCAACGCACCGGCGATGGCCAGGCCGTGCCCGGTGCCCACTGCGCACACCACCATCGCCGAGATCACGCCCATGTACGCGACGACCGGCGGCGCCATGGCGGGCTCGGTGCGACGGATCCCGCGCACCAGCGGGACGCCCACCACGACGAGAGCGGCGCCGACGACGACCAGGCCGGCGAGCACCCCGAGCGGGTCGAGCCCCGCCAGCACGAGGCCCACCACGTAGGCGACGTGCGCGAGCAGGAACGACCCCAGCCCGGGCACGAACAGGTCGCCGGGCAGCATCAGGAACACGTCGCCGACGAGCGACAGCACGAGGGCCACCACGAACCAGGTGCGCACGGTCGGGTCGGCCGGGTCGAGAGCGAGCGCGGTGCCGGTGAGGGCCACCAGCGTGAGCGGCTTGAACACGTACTCGACCGGCCGGTGCTCGTGGCGCACCGCGATCCAGTCGATGACGGCCGCCACCGCGGTGACGGCCAGCAGCACGCCGGCCGTGCCCGTCACGACGCCGCCTCGGCCAGGGCCTCGTCCCACGACGCCCCCCGCTCGACCAGGCGCCGGAAGCTCACCAGGGGGCGGGGGCGGTTCATCGACAGCACCCCCGCCAGCCGGTCGCCCCGGCGGTACAGGGCCACGAAGCGTCGTTCGTCGGTCGACCCGTCGACGACCCTGACCTCGTCCGCGGCAGACGACCGCCCGGCGAGCTGGATCTTGCGGTCGTACTGGTCGGACCAGAACCACGGCACCGGGTCGTACGGTTCCGGCTGCGCACCGGGGGTGTGCTCGGCGACCAACCGGCGGGCGGCGTGCTCGCCCATGGCGATGGCGTTGTCCCAGTGCTCGACCCGCATCAGCTCGGCGAACCGGTGGCTCGGCCAGCGGGCGACGTCGCCCGCGGCGACGACGCCGGGGGCGACCCAGGTGGTGGCGTCGCACACGACGCCGTCGTCGAGCGCCAGGCCCGAGCCCTCGAGCCACCCCGTGTTGGGCGTGACGCCGATGCCCACGACCACGAGGTCGGCCTCGACGACCGAGCCGTCGGCGAGCCGCACCCGCTCGACCCGACCGTCGCCCTCGATGGCGGCCACCCCCACACCGAGCCGCAGGTCGACGCCGTTGTCGCGGTGCAGCTCGCCCATGACGGCGCCCATCTCGTCGCCGAGCGCGCGGCCCAGCGGCACCGGGAGCGCCTCGAGGATGGTGACGTCGCACCCGAGGGTGCGGCAGGTCGCCGCCACCTCCGACCCGATGAACCCCGCGCCCACCACCACGACCCGGCGGGCACCCGCGTCCAGGCCGGCGCGGACGGCCAGGCAGTCGTCGAGGGTGCGCAGCGTGTGCACCCCGGCGAGGTCGCCGGTGCCGGGCAGCTCGCGTGGCGAGGCTCCGGTGGCGATGACCAGGCCGTCGTAGGCGACCTCGTCGCCGTCGCCGAGCAGCACCCGGCGGCCCTCGACGTCGAGCCCGCTCGCCCGCACCCCGAGGCGCCAGTCGATGTCGAGCGCGTCGAGCCCACCGTCGGCGGCCACGGCGAGCGCGATGCGGTCGAGTGGCCACTCGCCCGCCAGGAACTGCTTGGACAGCGGCGGACGGTCGTACGGCGCGTGGGGCTCGTCACCGATGACGGTGACGGAGCCGTCGACGCCCCGGGCACGCAGCTCCTCGACCGCCCGGAGCCCGGCGAGCGAGGCGCCGGCGACGACCACGGAACGTAGGCCCCGGGCGGGAGAGGTCATTCCTCGACGACGGAGATGGCCGCCTTCGGGCAGCGGCGCACCGCCTCGTCGACCTTCGGCCGCAGCTCGTCGGGCGGGGTCTCGTCGAGGACGTACAGGAAGTCGTCGTCGCGCACCTCGAACACCTCGGGTGCCGCCTCCATGCAGCGGGCGTTGCTCTCACACAGGTCGAAGTCGACCACGACGCGGTAGCCCATGTTCAGTCCGGCCTTTCTGACGCGAAATCTGACTGACCGTCAAACGTAGCGCCGGTAGCTTGCGTCGATCATGGTGCGACCCGCTGACATGAGTCGACGCGACGCCCGGCGCGTCGCGCTCGCCGCCCAGGGCTTCGCCGAGAAGCGGCCGTCCGGTCGCGTCGACAGCCGCCACTTCCGCCGGGTGCTCGACCGGTTGGCGACCGTGCAGCTCGACTCGGTCAACGTGCTGGCTCGCAGCCACGAGCTGGTGTTCTTCTCGCGCCTCGGCGCCTACGACCGGGCTGCCCTGAGCCGGTGGCTGTGGGCCAGCCGCGAGGTGTTCGAGTACTGGGGGCACGAGGCCTCGTTGCACCCCGCGACCCGGCACCCGCTGCTGCGGTGGCGCATGGCCGGCGACCACCAGTGGGGCGGCATCCGCAGCAGCGCCCGCGACAACCCCGACATGGTCGCAGCCGCTCTGGCCGAGATCACCGAGCGCGGCCCGGTCACCATCAGCGACCTCGACGTCCACCGCCAGGCGCCCCGCAAGGCGGCGAGCTGGTGGGGGTGGGGCGACGGCAAGCGCGTGGTCGAGCACCTCTTCCACCGGGGCGAGATCACCGCCATCCGCCAGAACGGCTTCACCCGCAGCTACATGCTGCCCGAGCGGTGGCTTCCGGCCGACGTGCTGGCGCAGCCCACCCCCGCAGCCGACGACGCCCAGCGCGAGCTGCTTCTCGTCGCCGCCCGCGCTCACGGGGTCGGCACCGCCCGCCACCTCGCCGACTACTACCGCATCAAGGTGCCGGTCGCGTCGAAGCTCCTGGCCGGGCTCGCCGCCGACGGCGCGCTCGAGCCGGTGCGCGTCGAGGGCTGGCGCCAGCCCGCGTACCTTCATCCCGAGGCCCGGCGGCCCCGGCGGCGTCTGCGGGCCCGGGCCCTGTTGTCGCCGTTCGACTCGCTGATCTGGGAGCGCGACCGCACCGAGCAGCTGTTCGGCTTCCGCTACCGCATCGAGATCTACGTGCCCCGGGCCCAGCGGGTGCACGGCTACTACGTGCTGCCGTTCCTGCTCGACGAGCACCTGGTCGCTCGGGTCGACCTCAAGGCCGATCGCCAAGCCGGCGTGCTGCGGGTCAGGGCGGCCTGGGGCGAGCCGGACGCCGAGGCGGCCACCCCCGGCGGGCGTGAGCGGGTGACCGCCGAACTGGCCGCCGAGCTGGCGGCCATGGCGGCATGGCTCGACCTGCCCGGCGGGGTGGACGTGGAGCCGGCTGGCGACCTGGCGCCCGCACTCGCGCGCGTGTTGCCCGCACGTTCCGAACCCCTGGACGTCTGAACCACAACCCGCAGGGGTACTGATGAGGCCATGACATTCATCCTGTGGCTCATCGCCGTGATCCTCGTGATCTTCGGCATCGTGCGCATCGTCCGCGGCGAGGTCCTCCTCGGCGCCGTGCTCATCGTCATCGGCCTGCTCGTCGGCCCCGGTGGCGTCTCGATCTTCGGGGCGATCAGCCCGTAGTCGATCGACAGGGACGACGGCGGCCGGCTCCCCCTGCGGCCGCCGTCGTTTCGCGTCCGGGCGCTGTCAGCCGGCGAGGGTCAGGATCTCGACGCCGTCGTCGGTGACCAGCAGCGTGTGCTCGAACTGCGCCGTGCGCTTCCGGTCGACCGTCACGGCGGTCCAGTCGTCGTCCCAGATCTCGTGCTGCCACGAGCCCATGGTGATCATCGGCTCGATGGTGAAGGTCATGCCCGGCTCGATGACCGTGGTGGCCCGCGGGTCGTCGTAGTGGGGGATCTGCAGGTCGGTGTGGAACTGCTCGGCGATGCCGTGCCCGACGAACGCCCGCACCACGCCGTAGCCCTCGCCCTCGGCATGCGCCTGGATGGCCCGGCCGATCTCGCGCACCTGACGGCCGGGCGCGACCGCGGCGACGCCCAGGTCGAGGCACTCGCGGGTGACGCGTACGAGATCGGCCGACGCCTCGTCGATCTGGCCCACGGGGAAGGTGGCGTTGGTGTCGCCGTGCACGCCGTCGAGGAAGATCGTGACGTCGAGGTTGACGATGTCGCCGTCGACGAGAGCCCGGTCGTCGGGGATGCCGTGGCAGATCACCTCGTTGACCGAGGTGCACAGCGACTTGGGGAACGCCCCGTAGTTGAGCGGGCTGGGGTACCCGCCCCGCTTGATGCACTCGTCGTGGCAGAGGGCATCGAGCTCGTCGGTGGTCACACCGGGAGCCACGGCGGCGCCCACGGTCTGCAGCACCTCGGCCGCGGCCCGTCCGGCGACCCGCATACGTTCGATGACGTCCGGGGTGCGGACGTGCGGGCCGGGAGTGCGCACCGGGACCCCCGTCTCGGCGTACGGCGGCCGCGGGATCTCGGGCGGCACCGGGCGCGGGGGGCTGACCCGCCCGGGGCGGATGTGGTCGGTGCTGGCCTTGTGGCAACGCTTGAACTTGCGGCCGCTGCCGCACCAGCACGGGTCGTTGGCCTTGAGGGCGAGGGCTGTCGTAGCCATGGCCTCACCAGGTTACCCAGCCTCCCGGGAGGAGCGTCCCCGGTGACCCGGGCCCGAGTTGCGATGATGGGCGCTGCCGTCCCCCGCCCGACGGGACGAGGGGGACCGACCGGGAGGTGTCGATGGAGGTCGTGCTCGCAGGCGTCGAGCTGCGGCGCGTCCGCATGCCGCTGGCCGAGCCGTTCGTCACCGCACACGGCACCCGCCGCCGGCGCGACATCGTGCTCGTGCGGGCGCTCGTCGAGGACGGCCCCGACGGGTGGGGCGAGTGCGTGGCCGAGCCGGAGCCGACGTACTGGCCCGAGTACACGACCGCGGCGTTCGACGTGCTCGAGCACCACCTCGTGCCCCGGCTGCTCGACGGGCGCTCCCTGCGCGAGGTGCGGGGCCACCACATGGCCAAGGCCGCGCTCGAGTGCGCCGCCATCGACGCCGGCCTCCGGGCCGAGGGGCGGTCGATGGCCTCGTTCCTCGGCGCCACGCGTCCGGTCGTGCCCACGGGCATCGCCATCGGGATGACCGGCACGGTCGACGACCTGGTCGACGCCGTGCTGCGGTGGCACGGCGAGGGCCACCGCGCCTTCAAGCTGAAGATCCAGCCCGGGTGGGACGTCGAGCCGCTCCGGGCCGTGCGCGCCACCGTCGGCGACGAGGTCGCCCTCCTCGCCGACGCCAACGGCAGCTACGACAGCGACTCGATCGACCACCTCGCCACCCTCGGGCGGCTTGCCGACGCCAGCACCGGGCTGGTCGCCATCGAGCAACCGTTCGCGCCCGACGACCTCGTCGGGCACGCCCGGTTGGCGCGCCAGATCGACGTCCCCGTCTGCCTGGACGAGTCGATCGCGTCGCTGGCGCAGCTCGATTCCGCGCTCATGCTCGAGGCCTGCGGTGCGGTCAGCCTCAAGGTGGGGCGGGTCGGTGGCCTGGTCGAGACCCGCCGCATCCATCAGCGCTGCCGGGATGCCGGTGTGTCGCTACGCTGCGGCGGCATGCTCGAGACCGGCCTGGGGAGGGCCGTGAACCTCGCCGTGGCCGCGCTGCCCGGCTGCAACCTCCCACCTGACCTGGGCCCCTCGGCGCGCTACTTCCGTACCGACCTCACACCGCCGTTCGTGTCGAGCGGCGGCACGATGATCGTCCCCGACGGGCCGGGGCTCGGCGTCGACCCGCTCCCCGACATGCTCGAGGACATGACCGTCACCCACCGCACGCTGCGAGCCGATCTGTGACCGCCGCCCTGCCCGTCTCCTACGAGGACGTGGCCGCCGCCGCCGAGCGCATCGCGGGTGCGGTCGCGCGCACGCCGAGCTCGCACTCGCGCACGCTGTCCCAGGTGCTCGGCTGCACCGTGGTGGTGAAGTTCGAGAACCTGCAGTTCACCGCCGCCTTCAAGGAGCGGGGCGCCCTGAACAGGCTGACGCAGCTCACCGACGCCGAGCGGGCCCGAGGCGTCGTGGCCATGTCGGCGGGCAACCACGCCCAGGCCGTCGCCTACCACGCCACCCGCCTGGGCATCGACGCAACGATCGTCATGCCCACCGACACGCCGTTCGTCAAAGTGCAGCGCACCCGCGAGCTGGGCGCCACCGTGGTGTTGCGGGGCCAGGGTCTGGCCGAGGCGGGGGTCGAGGCCCAGCGGCTGGTCACCGACGAGGGCCGCACCTACGTCCACCCCTTCGACGACCCGGCGATCATCGCCGGGCAGGGCACCTGCGCGCTCGAGCTGCTGGCCGACCACCCGCGCCTCGACGTGCTGGTGGTGCCCGTCGGGGGCGGCGGCCTGCTGGCGGGCATGGCGGTCGCGGCCCGCCACCTGCGACCGGACATCCAGCTGGTGGGCGTGCAGACCGAGCGCTACCCGTCGATGGTCGACCGGGTCCGCCACACGACCTCGCCGATCGGTGGCTCGACCATCGCCGAGGGCATCGCCGTGCCCCGGGCCGGGCAGTTGACCGGGCAGATCGTCGAAGCGCTCGTCGACGACGTGGTGACGGTCACCGAGGAGCACATCGAGGAGGCCATGAACCTGCTCCTCGAGATCGAGAAGGTGGTCACCGAAGGCGCGGGCGCCGCCGGCGTCGCCGCCCTGATCGAGCACCCCGACCGGTTCGCCGGCAAGGCGGTCGGCGTCGTGCTGTCGGGCGGCAACGTCGACCCCCGGCTGCTGGCGTCGGTGATCATGCGGGGGCTCATCCGCAACGGACGGTTGTCACGCCTGCACATCGAGGTTCCCGACGTGCCGGGGAGCATGGGCAGCATCACCACCATCCTCGGAGAGGTCGGCGCGAACATCGTCGAGATCCTGCACCAGCGCATGTTCGTGGACCTCTCGGCCAAGTCGGCCGAGGTGGAGGTGACGGTCGAGACCCTCGACCACCTGCACGTCGACCGTGTGGTCTCGGCGCTCGAGGGCGCCGGCTACCTGGTGCGCGTCGGCACGTTCACCTACCGCGACGCCCCACCGGACGTCACCCTGCGACCGTGATCCACGGTCCGGTCAGGGTGTGCCGCCGGGCGCCTCGTCCTCGACGTGCACAGCGGCCTCCTCGGCCGCGGACGGCACCTGCTCGGTGGTGATGTCGCGAGTGGTCTCGTCCCCCGAGAACTCGTCGTCGGGGGCGAGCGGGCCGTGGTCGGGCTCGTCCTCGACCGTCTCGCCGACCATCTCGGCCTCGTCGTCGACGGCGCCCACGTCGGGGTCGCCCACGAGCTCGACCCCCTCGTCGCTGCCGGCCGCCGGGGCCTCCCACACCTCGGGCTCGTCGGCGCCCCCACCCTCGCCCCATGGGGGCCGGTCGGGAGGTTCGTCGTCGCCCATCGAGCCGCCCATCGCCTCGTCGAGCTCCTCGCCCGGCTGGTCTGGATCAGTCATGACGTGGCCTTACCCGTTTCCGACACCCCGCGAACGGGCAGAAGGCCAGTGACCTGCCCGACGTCTGCCAGACCCCAAAGAAGCTGAAGGAGCGATGCACGCCACCGCGCAGTTCGAACGCACCGCCGAGGACGTGGCCGATGCACGCTCGTTCGTCCGCGACACCCTGGCGGACTGGGGCCAGTTGACCCACGTGGACGACGTGGTGCTCATGGCCAGCGAGCTCGTCACCAACGCCGTGCTGCACGGCAGCGGCGAGGTCGGGGTGGCTCTCGCCTTGGCGGACGATCACGTGCGGGTCGAGGTCGTGGACGACGGCGAGTCGACCTTCCCGTCGCGTGCCGCCGCCCCGGGCCCCGATGCGCTCGACGGGCGGGGGCTGGCCATCGTGGATGCGCTGTCCGATGCGTGGGGCGGTGGCCGGGACGATCGGGGTCGGACCCTGGTCTGGGTCGAGGTGCCCTGCGACTGACGGCGCAAAGCACGTTGCAACTCGGTTCAGGTATCGCAGAACTGCTTGAGCGGTGATTCAAGTGCGGTAGCGTCGGACGCCCACACCGTGCGACATCTGGGGAGACCTTCGCATGACCGCTCGAGCCCGGCGCCTTGCCGCCCTCGCGTGCCTCACGGCCGCAGCCCTGGCCACCGCCTGCACCACCGAGGACTCCGGCGCCGGAAGCGACGACGCCCCGGACGACCTCCCGGTCGCGGAGGATGCCACGACCGGCTGGGACCCCGACGCCATCGACGTCGACACGTCCGGGCTCGAGTGCACCGGCGAGGCCGCCGATCCCGACCGCGGCATCACAGACACCTCGATCACGGTCGGCTCGCTCACCACCGAGACCGGGCCGACCACCGCGCTGTGGGGTGACGCCGTCGCCGGCGCCCAGGCCCGCATCGAGCGCGCCAACGCCGAGGGCGGCGTGCACGGTCGCACGATCGACCATGCGGTCCAGGTCGACGACGGACTCGACACCAACCGCAGCGTCGACGGCGCCCGCAGCCTCGCCGAGCGCGACCAGGTCTTCGCCGTCGTGCCCGCCATCAGCGCGCTCGACGCCTTCGCCGACCCGCTGTGCGAGAACCTGGTGCCCTACTTCGGTTGGGGCTTCACGCAGGCCTACTGCGGCCGGGCCGTCGCCTTCGGGTTCAACGGCTGCCTCACGCCGGACGACGACGAGGACTACCCCAGCAGCGCCGGCCCCACCTTCAGCGCCCTGCTCGCCGACGGCGAGACCGACGGCACCATCGCGCTGGTGGGCAACGAGAGCGCGGCGGCCCGTCAGGGCATGGAGAACATCGCCGGCGTGCTCGAGGACGCCGGCCTCGACGTCGTCGGCCAGCTGGCCGTCCTGCCCGACAACCAGGCCCTGGCCGACGCCTCGCCGTACGTCCAGGAGCTGATGACGGCCGCCGACGGCGAACCACCCGCCGGTGTCTGGTACATCGCCGACTTCTCCAACACCTCGACGATGACCCAGGCGATGACGGCGGCAGGCTACGAGGGCATCCAGTTCAACGCCGTGGGCTACGACCCCCGCCTGGCCGAGTTCGAGGCGTTCCACGGTTCGATCACCACCCTGCAGTGGCTGCCCTTCGAGGCCACCGACAACGAGTTCGTCGAGCAGATGACCGCCGACCTCGACGAGTACGCGCCAGACACCGCCCACGGCATGCAGGCGGCGGCCGGCTACATCAGCGCCGACTTCTTCATCGCCGCGCTCGAGGCCGCAGGCCCGGACCTGACCGTCGACACGTTCCTCGAGACGTTGAACGGGGGCGACTTCAGCTACGACCCCGAGGGTCTGTTCGGGGGCAGCCACTGGCCCGAGAACCACGTCATCGCCACCCCCTGCGGGCTCATGGTGCGCAACGACGGCGGGGTCTACGAGACGGTCGTGCCGCTGAGCTGCGCTGCGCTCTGAGGCTCAGCCCACCGCCCGCACCAGTGCCGTCGCCGCCGCGGCGGCGCCAACCACCACCACGAAGGGCGCCCGCCGCCAGGTGGCGACGATCGCCACCAGCAGCCCGACCGCCCGCGCGTCGAGCACGAGCCGCCGGTCGCCGGCGAACGTGTTGACCGCGACCAGGGCGGGCAGCAGGGCCGCGGGCAGCAGCGCGGCGACCCGCAGCAGGCGCCCGTCGACGGCGCGCGGCCCGAGCACGACCAGGCCCACCGCCTTGAGGCCGTACGCCGCGGCACCGAGCGCCAGGATCGCGCCCCAGCTCACGAGTCACCGTCGGCGTCGAGGGGGATGGACGACGTGCGCGGCGCGAACAGCACGGCGGGCACGACGCCCAGGGCGGCGGCCACGATCGGGACCCCCGCGGGAGCGAGCGGGACGAGCACCAGAGCGATCGCCACCCCGCACACGGCCGCGACCCGCCCCTCGCGGCGCGCCAGGTGCGGCATGGCCAGCGCCACGAAGCCGGCGGGAAAGGCGGCATCGAGGCCGAACGCCTCCGGGTCGCCGATCGCGTCGCCCGCCACCGCGCCCAGGGCGGTGCCGAGGTTCCAGAACACGAACACGGCGATGCCCGTGGCCCAGAAGGCGTGCTCCCGGGCCCGCCCACCCACCTGCGCCGTGGCCAGCGCCGTCGACTCGTCGATGACCAGCTGCGCGGCGAGCAGCCGCCGCGCCAGCGATCGGCGCCGGACGACGGGGGCCAGCGCGACCCCGTAGGCAGCGTTGCGGGCCGCCAGAAGCAACGCCGAGCCCAGCGCCGAACCGAGCGAGCCCCCAGACGCGAGCACGCCCACGGCCGCGAACTGGCTGGCGCCCGTGAACACCAGCACGGACATGGCGCACGTCTGCGCCACGGTCAG
>JAFGPU010000511.1 GCA_016936035.1 Acidimicrobiales bacterium | reverse complement strand
GCCGGTGTGCACGTCGCGGCCGTCATCCCCGCCTGGAACGAGTCCCGGACCATCGGCGCCGTGGTCTACACCGCCCTCGACGCCGCGCTCGTCGACGAAGTGGTCGTCGTCGACAACGCGTCCACCGACGCCACCGCGGCGGTCGCCGTCGCGCACGGCGCCCGGGTCGTGAGCGAGCCCATGCCGGGCAAGGGCGAGGCGATGCGCACCGGCGTGGCTGCGGTGCCCGGCGCGGACGTGGTCGTGTTCCTCGACGCCGACCTCGTCGGGCTGCGGCCGGGGCACGTCGACGACCTGGTCGCCGCCGTCGTCGAGGGACGGGCCGACATGGCCTGCGGCCTGTTCGACCGCGGCCCCGTCGCCAACCGCATCTTCCTCGGCGGGCTTCCCGTCCTCACCGGCCAGCGAGCGCTGCGCCGCGAGCTGTTCGACCACCTCGCCGACGCCGACCTGCACGGGTACCGGGTCGAGGCCGCGCTCAACAGCCTGGTGGCGCAGCAGGGCCTGGTGCGCCACGACGAGGTCCTCGCCGGCCTGTGGCACCGCACGAAGGAAGAGAAGCTGGCCAGCCCGGTGGTGGGTCACGCGACGAAGCTGGCCATGCTCGCGAGCGCGTGCTGGAGCTACGCGCGCTTCGCCTTCGCCCACCGGGTGCCCCAGCCCGCAGGCTGACCCGCTCCGGCGGTCAGCGGTGCCAGGGCCGCTCGCGTGGCTCGTCGTAGAGCACGTCGACGTCGTGCCCGTCGATGGCACGGTTGGCGTGCGCGAGCCACTGATCGGCGCCGGCGAGGGGGTCGGGCATGGCGTCGCGTGCGAACCACCCGACGTCGCTCGTCTCGAGCGGGTGGGCGGCGAGCTCGCCCCCCGTGGCCCGGCACAGGAACACCAGGCTGTAGAGGGGCACGGTCGTGAAGCCGAGGCGCAGCCCGTCGAGCAGCGCGATCAGCCGGACCGGCACGCACTCGATGCCCGTCTCCTCCGCGACCTCCTTCACCGCGATCTCGCTCGCGGAGTAGCCGACGTCGGCCCAGCCGGTCGGGTACAGCCAGATGCCGCTGTCGGCCCGCTGCACCAGCAGGATCTCGCGGGCGTCGTTGTACACCACCGCCCCGACCGCGACCTTGGGCGTGATGTAGCCCGCCACGCCCTTGCCGACCCCCTTCATCCACTCGTCGACGAAGTGCTCGGCGTCGAACCCCTCGTCGGCCTGCGCGGCGGCGCGGATGTCGCCGGCCACCGCCAGCACCTCGTCGAACCGCTCGCGCTCGTACAGGCTCTCGGTGAAGCCGAGCCCCGTGCGCGCGATGCCGGACAGCGCCTCGGCCCAGCGGATGAGGTCCTGGCGGGTGGGGGGAAGGCGGCGGCTCACGGCGCCGACGTTACCGGCGGGCATGGCGCCCGGCCTCTGCGCCGGCGACGCTCAGGCGGGCTCGGCGAGTGCGTGCAGCAACGCCCGCTCGGTCTCGGCCAGCACCGCCGGGTCGGTCACCTTGGTGCCGTCAGCCGCGCGCACGAAGAACGAGTCGACCACCCGCGGCCCCAGGGTCTGCACCTTGGCGCCGACGATGTCGAGGTCGAGGTCGGCCAGGGCGCTGGTGATGCGGTACAGGACGCCCAGGCCATCGGTGGCGTGCACCTCGACCACGGTGGCGTCGGCCGACGCGTCGAGGTCGACACGCACCTCGGGTTCCTCCGCGGGGTGACGGGGCCGGCCGCCGTAGGTGCGCGCCCGCTCGGCGAGGCGGGCCCGGATGGCCAGCCGTCCCGCGAGGGCCAGCTCGAGGTCGTCGGTGACCTTGCCCCAGGTGAAGGTGGGCCCGAAGCTCGACTCGACGCGGAACACCTCGATGGCCCACCCGTCCTCGCTGGCCGCCGTCGCGTCGACCACGTCGAGCCCGTGCAGCGCGAGCACGCCGGCCACCCGGCTGAACAGGCCGTGGCGGTCGGGGGCGACCACGGTGAGCCGCTCGCCCTCCGCGCTGACCGTCGGCGTGCCCGCGGCCAGCAGCTCGCGCTGGGCGGCCGTGGGGAACTCGTCGGCCACGTCGCTGGCCGCGCCGCCGCCGAGGACGTGGCCCACGCGCGCCACCAGCGCCCGCACCAGCTCGGCCTTCCAGTCGCTCCAGGCCGCGGGCCCGGTCGCCAGCGAGTCCGCCTCGGTCAGGGCGGCCAGCAGCTCGAGCACCTCGCGGTCGCCGAGCGCGGCCGCCACGCCGTCGATGGTGTCCGGGTCGTCGATGTCGCGACGGGTCGCCACGTCGGCGAGCAGGAGGTGGTGGCGGCACAGGGCGACCAGGACCGCGGTGTCGTGATCGTCGAGGCCCAGCCGGGGACCGATGGTGGCCAGCAGGCGGACGCCGTTGTCGGTGTGGTCGCCCGGCTCGCCCTTGCCGATGTCGTGGAACAGCCCCGCCAGCACGAGCAGGTCGGGCCGCGCCACCCGGCCCGCCAGCGCACCGGCGCCGACGGCCGCCTCCCACAGGTGCCGATCGACCGTGTAGCGGTGGTACGCGTTCCGCTGCGGCGCGCTGCGCACGCTCGGCCACTCCGGCACGTAGCGCTCCCACACGCCCTGCTGGTCGAGCGCCTCGAGCAGCACGATGGCGGGCGGCCCGGCGAGCAGCAGCTCGACGAGCGCGGCACGGGTGGCCTGGGACCACGGCCCGGCCGGCGCCGGGGAGTCGGCGGCCAGCCGGGCCAGCGATCGCCGCTCGAGCTGGGTGCCGCGCGCCGCCGCCACGGCCGCGGCCCGGAGCGCCAGCGCAGGGTCGGCGGCCACGTCGACGTCGTCGGCGATGGCGATCTCGCCGTCGCGCAGCCGCAGGCCGCCACCCAGGTCGCGGGTGCGGCGGGCGCGGCCCAGCGGGCCGACGAGCGAGCTGTCGATGCGCGCCCAGGCGTCGTCGCTGGTCCACGCGATGGTGCGGGCGGCGTGGGCCACGGCCCGCATCAGGGCGTCGGCATCGACGTAGCCGAGGGCGTCGGCGACGCCGTCCTGTTCCTGCAGCAGCAGGCGGTCGCCCGTCCGGCCGGTCAGGCGGTGCAGCTCGACCCTGACGGCGAGCAGCGTGTCGTAGGCCTCGTCGAGCGTGGCGTGGTCGGTCTCCCACAAGATCGACCGCGCCGCCTCCGCCCATCCCAGCGCGTGCACGTCCCGCAGACCGCCGCGTCCCTCCTTGAGGTCGGGCTCGAGCAGGAACGCCACCTCGCCGGCGCGGCGGTGGCGGTCGCGCACCCTGCTCGACATGGCGGCGAGCCAGCGCTTGGCGCGCTTGCGCCACTGCAGCTCGGCCTTGCGTGACAGCTCGTCGGTGAGCGTGCGGTCGCCGGCCAGGTGCCGGACCTGCAGCAGGCCGGTGGCCGTGTCGAGGTCGTCGGCGGCGAGCGCCAGCGCCTCCTTGACCGTGCGCACGGCGTGGCCCAGCTTCATGCGGGCGTCCCAGATCGGGTACCACAGGCGGTCCGCGACCCGGCCGATGTCGGGGCGGCGATCGTGCAGCAGCACCACGTCGATGTCGGACTGTAGCGACAGCTCACCCCGCCCGTAGCCGCCGACCGCGACGAGCGCGACCCCGGCGGGGTCGCCTCCCTCGACGGCCAGGTCGACGAGCTGCGCCAGCCAGCGGTCGACCTCGGCGGTCCAGGCGTCGCACAGCGCCCGGCCGACGAGCGAGTCGTCGGCGGCGAGCTGGGCGCGGACAGCGGCAATGGTCACCAGGGCGTCTCCATCGTCTGGCGTCGAGGGTAACGACGGCCCGGCGCCGCTCCCCGGGGGAAGCGGCGCCGGACGGCACACGTCATCGAGCGTTCACACGGCGCTCACAGCGCGTCGGCGCCCCGCTCGCCGGTGCGGATGCGCACGACCCGGTCCGCGTCGGTCACCCAGATCTTCCCGTCGCCGATCTTGCCGGTACGGGCGGCAGCGACGACGACGTCCACCAGGCGGTCGACGTCGGCCTCGTCGGCCAGCACCTCGATGCGCACCTTGGGGACGAAGTCGATCGTGTACTCGGCACCCCGGTACACCTCGGTGTGGCCGGCCTGGCGACCGAACCCCTGCACCTCGGCGACGGTCATGCCGGCCACGCCGGCGTCCTTGAGGGCCGACTTCACGTCGTCGAGCTTGAACGGCTTGACGATGGCGGTGATGAGCTTCATCGGTGTTCCTTTGTACTCAGTCGGCGTAGGCGACTTCGGCGTGCTGGGACAGGTCCAGGCCCAGATCCTCGTCGGCCTCGGTGACGCGGAGGCCGATGGTGAGGTCGATGACCTTGCCGATGACGATGGTGGCCACGAACGAGAACGCCAGCGTGACAGCCGAGGCCACGATCTGGTCGACGAGCAGTGCGGTGCCGCCGCCGAGGAACAGGCCCTCGTCGGTGACGGCGCTGTTGATCGACGCGTCGGCGAACAGGCCCAGCAGGATCGAGCCGACGAGGCCACCGACCAGGTGGACGGCGATGACGTCCAGGCTGTCGTCGAAGCCGAACCGCTTCTT
>JAFGPU010000096.1 GCA_016936035.1 Acidimicrobiales bacterium | reverse complement strand
TCCTTGTCGCCGTTCTGGTAGGTCACCTCGAGGAACTCGTTGTCGCGGTCGGTGCGGTACATCTCGTCGACCGTGCGCTCGATCATGCCCTGCACGCACTTCTGCAGGTCGCCACCGCCCAGGTCGCGCACCTCGTCTGCGTCGAGGGGCAGGTCGGTCGTGAGGTAGCGGCCGAAGATCTGCGCAGCCGCCGTCTCGTTGGGCCGCTCGATCTTGATCTTCACGTCGAGGCGGCCGGGCCGGAGGATGGCCGGGTCGATGAGGTCTTCGCGGTTGGACGCGCCGATGACGATGACGTTGCGCAGCGACTCGACACCGTCGATCTCGGCCAGGAGCTGCGGGACGATGGTGGACTCGACGTCGGAGCTGATGCCGGTGCCACGGGTGCGGAACATCGAGTCCATCTCGTCGAAGAACACGATGACCGGCCAGCCCTCCTCCGACTTCTCCCGCGCCCGCTGGAACACCAGGCGGATCTGGCGCTCCGTCTCGCCGACGTACTTGTTGAGAAGCTCCGGGCCCTTGATGTTGAGGAAGTAGCTCTTGGCGCGGGCGTCGACCGACCGGGCCCCGACCTTCTTGGCGAGGCTGTTGGCGACGGCCTTGGCGATGAGCGTCTTGCCGCAGCCGGGCGGGCCGTACAGCAGGATGCCCTTCGGGGCGGGCAGCTTGTGCTCGGCGAACAGGTCCTGGTGCAGGAACGGCAGCTCGACGGCATCGGCGATCTGCTCGATCTGGTCGTCGAGGCCGCCGATGTCGCCGTAGCTGATGTCGGGCACCTCCTCGAGCACGAGCTCCTCGACCTCTGGCCGGGGCAGCTTCTCGAGCAGCAGGCCCGATCGCGCGTCCATCAGCACCGAGTCGCCCGACCGCAGCGTCGAGCCGACGAGCTCCTCGGCCAGGTCGGCGACCCGCTCCTCGTCGGCCCGGCCGAGGATGATGGCCCGGCGGCCGTCCTCGAGGATCTCCTTCAGGGTCACGACCTCGCCGTTGGTCTCGGGGGTGCGAGCCATGACCACGTTGAGCGACTCGTTGAGCACGACCTCGCCGCCCCGCACCAGCTCGTCGGGATCGAGCGCGGGGTGCACCGCGACGCGCATCTTGCGGCCGCCGGAGTAGACGTCGACGGTGCCGTCGTCGTTCTGGTCGAGCAGCGTGCCGTAGGCGGACGGCGGCTGGGTGAGCTTGTCGACCTCTTCGCGCAGGGCACCGATGTGGTCGCGCGCCTCACGCAGCGTGTAGGTGAGCTTCTCGTTCTGCGCCACCGCTTGGGCGAGTTGGCCCTTGGTCTCGAGGAGGCGCTCCTCGAGCGTGCGCACGCGCTTCGGCGCGTCCTGGAGGCGCCGGCGCAGGGCCAGCACCTCGTCCTCGAGGGCGCGCACCTGGTCGATGTAGGCGGCCTGATCCTGTTCAGGCGTGACCTCACGACCTTCGTCGTTGTGCTCGGTGACGGCGACCACCTCCTCGATCGGTCGATGCAGCCACCGCTCCTACCCGGAAGGGGACTGTCGAGGCGGAAGCTGTATCGAGGACCCGATCGGACCCTACACCGGCACCGGCCCCCCTCGGCACCACCCGACGAGAGTTTCACCCGAGATTGCCGCGTTAATCCGAGCGTTCGCTAGTCTGGCCCTCAGTGAGGTGCCCCGGGTCCCGGGGTACGCAAGGGGCCATCCCCCTCCGCCATCGAGCCAGGAGCGAGTCACGTATGAAGGTCTGGATCGACCAGGATCTCTGCACGGGCGACGGCCTCTGCGAAGAGATCGCCCCCGACGTGTTCACCCTGCTTGACGATGGCCTGGCCTACGTCAAGGAGGGCGACAAGGTCTTCTCCGATCCCGGTGGCGCCGAGGGCCTCGCGGCCGTGCCCGCCGGTCAGGAGGAGGCCACCATCGAGGCCGCCGAGGAGTGCCCCGGAGAGTGCATCTTCATCGAGGTCGAGTAGTCGGGCGCTCGCCCGCCTGACAGGGCCCGGACGTCCCGGGCCGAGCGATGTCGCGGTCGTCTCCCGACGGCCGCGCTTCTGCTTTTTCAGGCCAGGCAGCCGCCGGTGTCCCGCTCGGCGGACAGGTCACCGCCCAGCACCGCCTCGAGCTCGTCGATCGACAGCGCGTAGGCCACGTCCGGGTCGTCGGGCGCCACGGCGAACGCCACGCCCACGACCTGCCCCTGCGGGTCGACCAGGGCCGAGCCCGAGTCGCCGGGCGCCAGCTGCGACGCCAGCACCAGCACCTCGCGGCTGGTGCTGGCGCTGCCGTAGATGTCGCGCCCGACGGCGGTGATCTCGTCACCGACCCGGAACGGGCTGATCTCGAGCGGACCGCCGCCCGGCCGGCCGAACACGCCACCGGTGTCGCCCACCGCGGCGTCCCGCAGCGGCAGCGGCGCGCGGCCGGCGCCCCGGGTGCGCAACACCGCCAGGTCGCGGTCAGGATCGAACGCCACGACGTCGGCGCCCGCTGTCGCCCCGTCGAACAGCTCGACGGTCGGGTCGTCCACACCGGCCACGACGTGCGCGTTCGTCACCACGAGGTTCTCGTCGACGAAGAAGCCGCTGCCCTCCTGCACCCGCGAGCAGGCGACCCCCTCGATCTTCACCGTCGAGCCGGCCACCTGGTTGGCCAGCTCGGTCGACAGGCCGCTCGACCCGGGGCTCGCGCCGGGGTCGGGCGCGGGTCGCAGGGCGTCGAACACCTCGGGGAACGGGTCGTCGCCGACGAGCGTGCGCAGCGCCGCCAACGTGTCCGGGGCGTCCGGGAAGCGCTCGTTGACCTCGCGGGCGATGACCGACCCGCGGGCCTGGGTGGACATCCACCCCGGGATGTAGGCCAGCGTCGGCAGCAGCAGCCACAGGATGACCAGCAGCCCCACGACGCCGATGACCCCTCCTGCGACCTGGTCGGTGCGCCGCACGGCGCCCGCGGGCAGCTCGGCGTGGAGGCGCGTGCCCAGCACGAGCCCGAGCGCGTTGCCGATGAGCGCCATGCCCACGAGCAGGCCGATCGACACGAGGGCGATCGTGCCCTCGCTGGCGTCCTGCACCTGCGGCAGCACCTCGGGGAGCAGCAGCGCGCCCCCGACCACGCCCAGGCCGAAGCCGATCCACGACGCCGACCGGGCGACGAAGCCCAGCCGGTACCCCCCGATCGCCGCGCTCACGGCGGCCAGGACCAGAACGATGTCGAACACGTTCACCTCACGGCTTCCCCAGGTCCAGCCCTGCGATCCGCCCGCTCAGCTCAGCAGTCTCGCGCTCGTCAGGAACCCCGTGTGGGCGACCATGCGATGGTCGGGCCTGACCGACTGCCCCTCGATGTGCCAGCCCCGGTTGAGCACCTCGATGGTGTCGACCATGCCGAAGCCCTGGGCCGCCAGCTCCTCGCGCAGCTGCACCGCCTGGGTGATCTGAGGCGTGTACGCCACCAGCACCCCGCCGCGGTGCATCGCCTTGGCCGCGTGCTTCACCGCGCGCCACGGCTCAGGAAGGTCGAGCACGACCCGGTCGAGGTCGGCCTCGTCGATGCCCTCGTAGACGTCGCGCTGCTCGACCGTGTAGCGCTCGAGCGCCTCGTCGCCGAGGAACGTGGCGACGTTCCTGGTGGCCCGGTTGGCGAAGTCCTCGCGCAGCTCGTAGCCCCGCACGATCGCCCCGGCGCGCACGAGGGTCATCGACAGGGCACCCGAGCCGACCCCGGACTCGAGCACCCGGGCGCCGGGGAAGATGTCGGCCAGCATCAGGATGGGGCCCAGGTCCTTGGGATAGATGACCTGTGCGCCGCGGGGCATCTTGAGGACGAACTCGGCCAAGGTCGGCCGGATGGCGAGCATCGCCGAGCCCCGCGTCGACCGGAACGACGACCCTTCGGGCCGGCCGATGAGGTCGTCGTGGGCGATGACCCCCGCGTGCGTGTGGAACTCGCCCCCGGGGGTGAGCGTGATCAGGTAGCGCCGCTTCTTCGTGTCGATCAGCAGCACCTGGTCGCCGGCGGCGAACTGCCGGCTCACGACGTCGCCTGCCGCGCACCCCGGGACCGTGCCCGGTTCCTGCCCCGGCCACGACCGGCGCGGAGCAGCTCGACCGGCACGGGCTCGGCGCCCGACACGCGGTCGACCAGGCGGCAGAACGCGCACACCTCGGTGGGTGTCGGCGCCCCGCACGACGCGCACGGACGCAGTCCGTCCTGGGCGACCGCCGCCTCGGGCTGGAAGCGGTCGGCCGCCTTGTCGAGGAACTCGAAGTAGAACGCGTGCTTCGTGCCCGGCGAGACGGCCTCGATGCTGTTCAGCGCCTCCTTGTAGCGGAGGTGCCGGTTGCCGGCGGCCATGGGGCACTCGTCCACGATGTAGTCGATGCCCCGCAGGACGCAGTAGGCCGCCGTCTCCCGCTCGCCCAGGCGCACGAGCGGCTTGACCTTGCGAGGGAAGCCGTCGCGCTCGGGCAGGACGGGCATCTGCCGGCCCAGGTACTCGGTCTGCCAGTGCAGCACGTTGCCCAGCAGCACGGCCGCCTCGTCGTCGAGGTTGTGGCCGGTGGCCACCACGTCGAACCCGCCGTCGAGCGCCGCGGCGTCGATGAGGTGCCGCTTGGACAGCCCACATGACGAGCACGGCACCCGCCGGGTGACGGCGGCCGCGGTCGGGATGTCGTAGCCGAACTCGTCGCGCAGGTCGACGTGGCGGAGGGCGAGGCCCCGGCTGTCGGCGAACGCCTGCGAGGCGGCGCTGCTGGCGTCGCTGTAGTCGCCGATGCCGAGGCCGATGGTCATGCCCTCGGCGTCGTAGCCCAACTCGAGGAGCAGGTCCCACAGCGCCAGGCTGTCCTTGCCCCCCGACACGGCCACCAGGACCCGTTCGCCCGGGGCGATCATGTCGTGCCGGCGGATCGCCTTGGCGACCTGCTCGCGGCAGAACGTGAGGAAGTGCTCGGCGCAGAAGTTGGCGTTGTGGCGCCGCAGGTCGATGACCGCAGGCCCCCGGCAGACGGTGCACTTCACCGCGACCACCCGCCCCGGGCGCCGGCCGACGGCGCGCTCACGCCGAACCCCCCGAGATGACCGGACGGATCTCGACGACGTCGTCGTCGTCGAGCACCGTGTCACCGGGCACCAGCGTGTCGCCGCGCACGACCAGAACCGATTCGCGGTTGAGATCGAGCCGGCCGAGCAGCTTGGTGACGGTCAGGGGACCCGCGAGCTCGAGCTCGCGGCGGGGGTTGCGGAGGAGGACGCGCATGGCGCCCCCATTGTCGCGTGCCCGAACCCCTGCGCCGTACCCGGCCCGGTCAGCCGCGCACCTTGCGTCGCCGCGAGCGTACGCGCTTGCCCTGGTAGGTCTCGGCGAGGTGGTCGATCTGGAGCACCTCGCCCGGCCTGAGGTCGCCCCGGTAGACCACCTCGTACTCGCTGCCGACGGCCCGGCGCACGCGCCGGAACGTCCAGGTGCCGACCGCCACCCAGAACCATCCCCGCGAGCCGCCGAGGACGCCCCGGGCGACGCCCTGGCGCTGGAGGAGGCCCAGCCCCTTGTCGAGGCGGCTTCTCTTTCCGGCCACCGTCAGACCCGGCGGATCTCGACCACGGTGCTGCGCTTCCGGCCCTTGCGGGTGCCCAGCAGGAAGGCGAGCAACAGGAGGATGGCAAGGCCGACGAGGCCGGCGGTGATCACGGTCGACCGGGCGGACTCGGCCTGCTCGCGGGCGCCGCCCTCGAGCTCTCGGAGCTTGTCCTCGATGTCGTCGCGGGTGACGCGATCGCGCGAGGTGTGGGAGACGGCCATCAGGATCACCTGTTCACTTCTTCTTGGAGATGCGGGAGAGGGCCCAGCCCACCAGGGCCGACGCCACGACGAGGACGATGAGGTACGGCAGCCACGACAGCGTGCCGTCGAGAGTGTCGCCCGTCTGGGTCTGCAGGGCCCGCAGGCCCGCCAGCATGAGCAGGATGACGCCCACGCCGAGCAGCAGGGCGCCGAGAGCGCCGTAACCGAGGTACCGGCCGACGCCCTTGAGGGGATCGACCGTCTCCTGGCGCGCGTAGTCCTTGGTGAGCCCCCAGAGCTCTGTGGCGACCTCGGGCATGGACTTGGACTCGGGCTCGGGCACCGCGGCGCTGCTCCTGTTCGGTCCGGCGCCTTCGTTGTACCACGCGTGCGGGCACCGCCCGGGTGATGCCCGCCGGGCTGGTCGCACCGTCGCGCCGGCACGGTCGCGCCTGCACCGTCGCCATCGGTCAGCCCGCGGCCAGCCGGGCTTCGAGGAGCTCGATGCTGTCGGTCAGCATCTGGTGCAACAGGCGCAGCCGCTGCTCGGCCGAGCCCGCGCAGAGCAGCGCCTGCTTGTCGAGTGGACCGAGCGGGGCGAGGGCGGTGCCCTGGAACGACGCGGTCGACGGATCCTCGGCCAGCTCCACGTCCACGAGCGCATCGGGCTCGCCCAGCTCGACCCGCAGCGCGGACGCCCGGCGGAGAAGGGCGGCGACCCCGGCGACGTCCGCCCCCACGTCGGTACCGTCGTCGCCCGCGGGCGCGACGTCGTCGGGCCAGTCGGAGACCTCGGCGCGCGGGTAGGGGTCGTCGTCGAGCCATCGGTCCACCCGCACGCGGCGCACCCCGACCGCGGCCAGGGCGAACCGGCCGTCCGCCGTCTGCTCGGCGCGCACGATGCGCGCCACGGTGCCGACGTCGGTGCGGACGTCGCCTCCGCCCACCTCGGAGCCACGCTCGATCAGCACCACCCCGAACTCGCCGTCGCCCGCCAGGCAGTCACGCACCATCCGGCGGTAGCGCTCCTCGAACACGTGCAGGGGCAGCACCATCCCCGGCACGGCGACCGAGCCGAGCGGGAACATGGGGAGGACCGGCACGCCTCCAGCGTGGCACGCCCGGGCCGCCGGGGTGCCCTCAGGGCGCGGCGGCGGGCAGCGGGCCCAGCGCCGCCACGTCGACGTCCCGGGGGTACTCCACCAGGATCTGGGCGAGGTCGTCGACGCCCACCTCGGCGGGGGTCACCTCGTCTGGGTCGGGGACGTTGGCCACGTAGGCGAAGGTGACCGCACCGCCCTGGACCGGCTCGACCTCGCCGGCCAGCGCCGTGACGTTGCGCAACGTGCCCGTCTTGGCCCGCATCCGCCCGGCGACGTCGGTCCCCTGCCACCGGTCCGCGAGCGTGCCGGTCTGCCCGGCCACCGCCAGGCCGTCGCGCAGGATCGGCCCGGTCTGCTCGCGGGTCAGCACGTCGACCAGCGTGCGGCAGGTGAGCCGGTTCTCGATCGTCAGCCCCGACCCGTCCACCACCTCGACGCCCTCGCTCGACACCCCGGCCTCGCCGAGCAGGGCGGTGAGGCCCGCGGCACCGGCGGCCCAGGTGCCCTCGCCCGAGGTGGCGACACCGATCTCCTTCAACGCGGCTTCGGCGGCCTCGTTGTCGCTGGTGGTGAGCATCTCGGCGACGATCTGCGCCAGCGGGGGCGAGTCCAGCGAGGCCACCGGGCTGGCGCCGTCGGGCGCGGCGCCGGCGCGGGGCGCCCCGGCGACCGCGATGCCGTGGGCCTCGAGGCGCTCGGTGAGCACGCGGGCGGCGTCGGCGGCGGGATCGTCCGCGGGCACCGTGGCGGAGTTGGTGCGCGCCGCCGAGTACGCGGCGAACCCGTCGTTGACCACGAGGCCGCCGGTCGGCCCCACCTGGTCCTGGTCGATCAGCCGGGGGGCGAGCGAGGGGTGGTAGCGCTGGTCGTCGTAGCGGCTGCCGTCGCCCACGACGCTGCCGTCGACGCGGGTCACGCCTGCAGCGGCGATGGCCGTGACCAGCTCGTCGATGTCGTGCACGACCCGGGGGCGGGTGCCCGGGCTCATCTCGGGCCAGTCGGTGGTGCCCAGGTCGGCGGGCCCGCCGCCGACCAGGAAGAGGTCGCCGGCGACGACGCCACCCTCGGGCGGGGCGGCGGCGACCGCATCGGTGCGGAAGGTGGCCTCGGGGCCGAGCGCGAGCAGCAGGCCCGTGGCGGTGAGCAGCTTCTGCGTCGAGGCGCCGGTGACCGGCGTGAGCGGGTTGTGCTCGAAGACGTCGCGCCCCTCGGTGGCGACGACGAGGCAGGTGTCGGCGGGCGACGCACCCAGCCACGCCTGCAGGTCGGTGCCGAGGCGCCGGTCGGCGACGGGCGCGGCCACCGCCTCGGGCACGCGCCGGGCCGACAGGACCGGTGTGGTCACGACCTGGTCGATGCCGACGGGATCCGCGACGGGATCGGCGTCGAGGAGCACCGCTCCCGCACCGGCGCCGGTCGCCACCAGCGCCAGCAGCGCGGGCAGCACCCACCCCACCCGCCGCCGCGGTGGCGGCTCGGGCGCGGGGGGCCGGCGCCCCCGGTTCCGGTCGTGCCCCTCCGGATGTTCGCGCCGCCGGCGTGCCGCATCGGCCAGCTGTGACGCGGGCCGGCGCTCGGAGACGTCGCGGTACGCGCCGCCGACGCCCGCCGGGGTGCGCGCTCCCGAACTGCGGGCGAGGTGACGGGGCGTGTGGTCGTCGTCGGGAGGGCTCATCGCAGGCCGCGGCGCGCCAGCCAGCGCGAGCGCCGCCACAGGTGGTCGAGTGCGACGACCGCACGGTTGGCCGACGGGTAGCACAGCCGCCCACCGGCCCGCACGGCGGCGGGCCCCGGGTTGCCGGGTGAGGTGACGGCCAGCTCGGTGGCGACCAGGACGGGCTTGCCGGTGGCGTCGCTCACCTCGGCGGCGGCCTCGGCGTAGCGGGCGTCCTGACGCTCGTGGAAGGCGACGATGCGCTCGAGCCCGTGGTCGGGCCAGAAGGGGCCCTCGCGCATGAGCCGAGCCTGGTTCGACTGGATGCCCATGCCCAGGAAGATCACGGCGTCGACCTGGTCGTGCGCCGCGGCGAGCTGCATGATCCGGGGCACGGTGTCGCGGGTCTCGCCCCCCGCCATGTCGACGGGGTTGTTGCGGCTCCACCGGGGCGGCAGCTCGGCGTCGATCGCAGCCATGAGGTCGTCCGGCAGCGAGGCCAGCTCGAGGTCGGTGCCGGCGATGGCGTCGGCGGAGACGACACCCCATCCGCCCACCGTGGTGACCACGACCACCCGGTTGCCCCGGGGCAGAGGCTGCGAGGCGAACGTCGCGGCCACCTCGAAGCCCTCCTCGACGGTGGCGGCGCGCGAGACCCCGGCCTGGCGGGCGGCGCCGTCGAACACCCGGTCGTCGCTGGCGAGCGCCCCGGTGTGGCTCGCGGCCGCCCGCTGCCCTCCGGCGGTGGCGCCGCCCTTGACGACGACCACGGGCTTGCGCTCGGCCACGCCGCGGAGCCGCTCGACGAAGGCCCGCCCGTCGCCGACGCTCTCGACGTACGCGAGGGCCACCCGCGTCTCGGGGTCGTCGGCGTAGTACTCGAGGTAGTCGGGCACCCCGACGGCGGCGGCGTTGCCGGCCGACACGGCCCGGCTGACGCCCACACCGGTCAGCTGGGCGTAGTTCTCGAACGAGCTGACGAAGTTGCCAGACTGGCTGGCGATGCCGATGTGCCCCGCGGGCGGGTAGGGCCCGACGATCTGGGCGCAGAGACCGGCCGGCGGCGACACCACGCCCTGGCCGTTCGGGCCGGCGAGCAGGATGCCGAGCTCGTCGGCGAGGGCGACCAGTTCGGCCTGGGCCGCGAGGCCCTCCGCCCCGGCCTCGCCGTAGCCGGCCGAGGCGATGAACGCGGCGCTTATGCCCTTCTTGGCGCACGCCCGGAGCACGTCGGGGTTGGCCGATGCCGGGGTGCACACGAACACGAGGTCGATCTCGCCGTCGGGCAGGTCGTCGATGTCGGCCACCGTCTGGATGCCGAGCACCTCGGCGCCGTCGCGGTTGGTGGCGAAGACCTTGCCCTGGTAGCCGCACGCCAGGATGTTGTGCAGGCTCACGAACCCGAACTTGCCGGGATGCGTGGACGCGCCGGCGACGAGCACCCCGCGGGGCTCGAACAGGGTGCGGAAGCGCTCGGGCGCGATGCGCGCGGACGGCGTGGGGGCGGGAGGGGCGCTCACGGCCGCACCTCGACCAGCGCGTCGACCGCCACCGGCCGCCCGTCGACGACGAGCAGCGGGTTCAGGTCGGCCGAGACGACGTCGGCGTGCGCGGTCGCGGCCTCGGACAGGTGGAGGAGCACGTCGGCCAGGGCGGCCCGGTCGACGGGCGGCTCGCCCCGGAAGGGCCCGAGGAGCGCCTGCAGTGCGAGGTCGTCGATCATCTCCTCGGCATCGACCCGGGTGATGGGGACGAGCCGGAAGCTCACGTCGGCGACCGCCTCGGCGAGGATGCCGCCGACGCCGAGCATGACGGTCATGCCGAACTGGTCGTCGGCGTGCAGGCCCGCGATGAGCTCGCGGGTGGCCCGCAGCATGGGCGCGACGAGCAGGTGGACCTCGCCGTCGTCGGGCGTGGCGGCGGCCAGCAGCGCAGCGGCGGCGTCGCGGACCTGGCCGGCCGAGCCGAGCCCCAGGCGCACCAGCCCGCGCTCGGTCTTGTGGGCGATGCCCTCGCCACCGAGCTTCACCACCACGGGGAACCCGATCGCTTCCGCCGCCTCGACGGCGCCGTCGGCGGTGGTCACCACCCGTTCCGTGGGGAACGGCACACCGAACGTGGCGAGCAGTTCTTTCGAGTCCGCCTCAGAGAGCGTGGGCATGGCGCGTCAGGCTAGTGACCGGCGGTCAACCGCCCGTAGTCGGGGCCGTGCACGCGACCCGGGCGCCGGTCACGGCTCGAGGGCGGCCCGGAAGAAGTCGCGGATGGCCTGGATGCGTGCCTCGATGGCCTCCTCGGCCATCGGGTCGCGGCCGAGCAGCCCGTGCAGGAAGTGCACGTCGCTGAAGTAGTTGAGGATGGCGCCGTAGCCGCTGATGATGAGCTGCTCGGGATCGTGCTTGCGCAGGCGGCCGGCCCCCATCTCGCGGTCGAAGTAGTTGACGGCCCGCTGGAACCACGGCCGCAGCGCCTCGCCCAGGTCGAAGCCCAGGTGGGTGCCGGCGGCGAGCGACTCGTGGCGCACCAGGCGGACGAACTCGGGGTTGTCGGCGAACCAGCGCACGGCCACCGTGAGCACCCGGTCGAGGTGGGTCCAGCCCTCGTCGTCGGGCCCCCCGTGGGCCACCGCACGGTCGATGCGATCGCCCCAGTCGGCCAGCGCCTGCTCGAACACGGCCTGGTACACGGCTTCCTTCGACGGGAAGTGGTGCAGGACGCTGGCCCGGCGGATGCCGACGCCGGCGGCGATGTCGTTGAGCGAGGTGCCCTCGTAGCCGTGGTCGGAGAAGCAGCGACGCGCTTCGAGCAGGATCGCCTCCCTGGTGGAGCTCGCCTCACCGTCGTACGCCACGGCCGGAAGGCTACCGGGCCGGGGTACCGGTGACGCCGTGTTTCCGACGGGCCCGCCCGCAGCTCGCCGCCACCGACGGCGGTCGCCATCCCACGCCAGGCGCGGTCACCGGCGGTCGGTGCCGGTCGCCGGCGACCGTGCCCTAGCGTTCCTCGCATGGACATCGTCGCAGCCCTGTTCGTCGAGAACATCGAGCTGAGGCCGGCCTTCGAGGGCGGTCCGACCCAGATCGACCTCACCGGCGTCCACTTCTCGGCTGCCCCGCCCGAGCCGCCGCCCTGCACCGTGGGGCCGCACCTGGTGGTCCTGGCGCGCTGCGGTCCCGACGAGCCCGGCACGGGCGTCCTCGAGGTCGTCTTCCGGCGCGACGGCGACCAGGTGGCCCGCAACGTGCAGCCCCTCCAGGTCGAACCGGGCAAGTTCACCTACCGGTTCGTGCGGGCCGAGCTCGATTTCGCCGACTACGGGACCGTCGAGGCCCACGTCAGCATCGACGGGGGCCACGCGACGGTCGTGCCCTACACCCTCGTCCCCGGCCCGGCGGGTTGAGGAGGCGTCCCCATGGCCTTCGCCAGCGCCCTGTCGGTGCACCCCGACGCGGCTACCGCCACCGGCGAGGCCGTCGGGCAGGTGCTCGAGCAGGTCGGCGCCGGGCCCGACCTGGCGGTGCTGTTCTGCTCACCGCACCACGTCGACGCGGTCGCCGACATCGCCGCCACCGTCAGGGCCCTCCTCGATCCCGGCGTGCTGGTCGGCAGCACGGCCGTCGCGGTCGTCGGCGGCGCCCGCGAGGTCGAGGACGAGCCCGCCGTCGCGCTGTGGGCCGCCCGGCTGCCCGCCCCCGCCCGCCCGGTGCGCGTCACCGCGGCGCGCACCCCGTCGGGCACGGCGGTCGGTGGACTGACCGCCGACACGTGCCGCCCCGGTGAGGTGCTGGTGCTGCTGGCCGATCCGTTCTCGCTGCCGGTCGACGAGATCGTCGAGCTGCTGGGCCGGCTCGACCCCCCGGTGCCGGTCGTCGGCGGCGCGGCGTCGGCGGCTCGCGGTCCGGGGGGCAACCGGCTGGTGCTCGACGGCAACGTCGTGACAGATGGCGGCGTCGGCGCCGTGCTGCCGGTCGAGGCGGCGCCGACCCTGGTCGTGTCGCAGGGCTGCCGCCCGATCGGCGAGCCCATGATCGTCACGCAGGCCGAGCGCAACGCTCTGGTCGAGCTGGCGGGCCGCCCGGCGCTCGACCGCCTCGAAGAGGTGGTCGCCGCCGCCGGGCCCGACGAGCGGGCGAAGCTCGCCGCGGGGCTGCACGTCGGCATCGCCGTCGACGAGCACCGGGCGACGTTCGGGCGGGGCGACTTCCTCGTCCGCAACGTCGTCGGCGCCGACGCCGAGTCCCGGGCCCTGGCCGTCGGCGACCGGGTGGAGGTCGGCACCACCGTGCAGTTCCAGGTGCGCGACGCCGAAGCGGCCGACGAGGACCTGCGGGCGCTGCTCACGCTGGCCGCCGCCGACGGCCCGGCCGACGCGGCCCTCGTCTTCACCTGCAACGGCCGGGGGACGCACCTGTTCGGCGAGCCCGATCACGACGCCCGGGCCGTCGACGCGGTGGTGCGGTCGCCAACCGTGGCGGGCATGTTCTGCGCCGGCGAGATCGGCCCGGTCGGGCGGCGCAGCTTCGTGCACGGCTTCACCGCCAGCGTCGTGCTGTTCCGCGACCGGTGAACCCGGTCTGAACACGGTCCGAGCAGCGGCGGAAGCCCTCCGAGCGCCCACTAGGGTGGCGTGCGCATGACGCCTGACCCCGCCCTCGAACAGCGCGCCATCAACGTCATCCGTGGCCTCGCCATGGATGCCCCCCAGGCGGCCCGCAGCGGTCACCCGGGTACGGCGATGGCGCTCGCTCCCCTGGCCCACGTCCTGTGGACGCGCATCATGACCTACGACGCCGCGGCGCCCGACTGGCCCGACCGCGACCGGTTCGTGCTGTCGGCCGGCCACGCGTCGATCCTCCTCTACTCGATGCTCCACCTCACCGGCTACGGCCTGACCCTCGACGACCTCAGGGACTTCCGCCAGTGGGGCTCGCAGACGCCGGGCCACCCCGAGGTCCACCACACGCCCGGCGTCGAGGTCACCACCGGCCCGCTGGGCCAGGGCTTCGCCAACGGCGTGGGCATGGGCGTGGCCGAGCGGTCGCTGCGCGCCCGCTTCGGCCCCGAGCTGTGCGACCACCGCACCTACGTCATCTGCAGCGACGGCGACCTGATGGAGGGCATCAGCCACGAGGCCGCCTCGTTGGCCGGTCACCTGCGCCTCGGGCGCCTCGTCTACGTCTACGACGACAACCACATCAGCATCGACGGCGAGACCGAGCTCAGCTACTCCGACGACGCCGCCCGGCGGTTCGAGTCCTACGGCTGGCACGTCACCCAGCTCGGTGAGATCGCCAACGACACCGACGCGCTCGAGGCCGCGCTCCGCGAGGCGGGCGACGACGACGAGGCGCCCTCGCTGCTCATCCTGCGCAGCCACATCGGCTGGCCCTCGCCCACCTTCACCGACACGGCCACCGCCCACGGCAGCCCGCTGGGCGACGACGAGGTGGCGGTCACCAAGGAGATCCTCGGCCTGCCCGCCGACGCCAGGTTCTGGGTGCCGGACGACGTGCTCGAGCTGTACCGGGCGGCCGGCCGGCGGGGTCGCGACCGGCGCGAGGCCTGGGAGAAGCGCCTCGCCTCGTGGGGCGGCGACCGTGACGCGTACGAGGCCTGCATCGACCTCCGGGGCCTGCCGGGCTGGCAGGACGCCCTCCCGTCGTGGGAGCCCGGCACGGCGGTGGCGACCCGCAAGGCCAGCGGCGCCTGCCTCCAGGCCCTCGCCGACAAGGTGCCCGGCCTGATGGGCGGGGGCGCCGACCTCACCGGCAACACCGGCACGGTCATCAAGGACCACGGCGTGTTCACCCCGGACGACCCCGCCGGCCGCCAGATGTACTTCGGTGTGCGGGAGCACGCCATGGGCGGCGTGATGAACGGCATGTCGGCGCATGGCGGCGTCGTCCCCGTCGGCGGCACGTTCTTCGTGTTCAGCGACTACATGCGCCCCGCCGTCCGTCTGGCCGCGATGTCCGAGTACAAGGAGATCTTCTCCTTCACCCACGACTCGGTCGGCCTCGGCGAGGACGGGCCCACCCACCAGCCCGTCGAGCACCTGTCGTCGCTGCGGGCCATGCCCCAGCTGCGCCTGATCCGCCCGGCCGACGCCAACGAGACGGCCGCCGCGTGGCGCATCGCGCTCGAGTCAGACGGCCCCACCGCGCTCGTGCTCACCCGCCAGGACGTGCCCGTGCTCGACGGCACCGCCGGCGCGCCGGTCGAGCGCGGCGCCTACGTGCTGGCCGACGCACACGACGCCCGCATCGTGCTCATCGGCACCGGCAGCGAGGTCGCGGTCTGCCTCGCGGCCGCCGAGCTGCTGAGCGACGGCGGCCTGCCCGCCCGGGTGGTCTCGATGCCCTCGTGGGATCTGTTCGCCGCCCAGAGCGACCAGTACCAGACCTCGGTGCTGCCGCCCGAGGTGCCGACCCTGGCCGTCGAGGCGGGCGCCAGCCTGGGCTGGGACCGCTGGGCCGACGACAGCGTCAGCATCGACCGGTTCGGCGCCTCGGCCCCCGGGGACATCGCGCTGGCCAACCTCGGGTACACACCCGAGAACGTGGCCGACCGGGCCCGCCAACTCGTCAGCGACCTCCAGGAGGGCGAGTGACCAAGCTCCACGACCTCTTCGACCGCCACGGCCAGAGCCCGTGGCTCGACAACCTGCGCCGCGAGTGGATCACCAGCGGTGAACTGGCCCACTGGGTCGAGCGCGGGGTGCGGGGCGTCACCTCCAACCCCACGATCTTCCAGAAGGCCATCGCCGGCGCCGACACCTACGACGACCAGTTCGGCCAGCTGATCGGCGACGGCATGTCGGTCGACGACGCCTACTGGACCATGGTCGTCACCGACATCGTCGACGCCCTGCGCATCCTGCGCCCGGTGCACGACGCGAGCGATGGCGTCGACGGCTACGTCTCGCTCGAGGTCGCCCCCGACCTGGCCCGAGACCGCCACCGCACCACGACGTCGGCCCGCGCGCTGCACGCCCGCATCGACCAGCCCAACCTGTTCGTCAAGGTGCCGGCCACGGCCGAGGGCGTCGACGCGGTGCGCACCCTCGTCGGCGAGGGCCACAGCATCAACGTCACCCTCATCTTCGGGCTCGACCGGTACGCCGAGGTGATGGAGGCCTACATCGCCGGCCTCGAGTCCTACGACGGCGACCTCTCCACCGTGTCCGGCGTGGCGTCGTTCTTCGTCAGCCGGGTCGACACCGAGGTCGACCAGCGGCTCGACGCCATCGGCACCGACGCGGCGCTGGCCCTGCGGGGCACGACCGCGGTCGCCCAGGCCCAGGCCGCCTACGGCATGTTCCTGTCCACCTTCACCGGGCCCCGCTGGCAGGCGCTGGCCGAGCGCGGCGCCCGCGTGCAACGGCCGCTGTGGGCGTCGACCTCCACGAAGAACCCGGCCTACAGCGACACGCTGTACGTCGACCCGCTGATCGGCCCCGACTCGGTCAACACCATGCCCGAGGCCACGCTCGAGGCGTTCGACGACCACGGCACGCTCGCCCGCACGGTCGACGTCGACCTCGACGCGGCGCGCCGCACGCTCGACGACGTCAGCACCGCGGGCGTCGACCTCGACGACGTCGCTCGCGTGCTCGAGGACCAGGGCGTCGCGTCGTTCGCCAAGAGCTTCGACGAGCTGATGTCGTCGCTCGCCGTCAAGGCCGAGGATCTGCGCTAGCTCCTGCGGGACGGCCCGAGGGCGGCGCACCGTGGGATAGCGTGCGCGGGGTGCACGGCGAACTGGTGGTGGTCGACGACGTCCCCGGCGAGTTCGCCGAGCGCGTCATCGAGGCGTTCCACAGTCGCCCCCACGACGCCTTCTCAGTGGCGCTGTCCGGTGGCGAGCTGGCGCGCCAGAGCTACGAGCGGCTCGCCGACGACGCCGGCAACCAGATCGACTGGTGGAAGGTCGACGTCTACTGGGGCGACGAGCGTTGCGTCCCCCTCGACGACGAGGCCTCGAACTACCGGCTGGTGCGCGAATCCCTGCTCGAGCGGGTCGGCGCGGTCAACGCCAACTTCCCGATGCGCTGCGACGACGGCCCCGATCCCTACCAGCTCCGTCTGGGCGAGCTCGGCCAGTTCGACGTCGTGCACCTGGGCATGGGTCCGGACGGGCACACGGCCTCGCTCTTTCCCGACTCGCCGGCGCTGCAGGCCGACCCGGGCCGGCTCGTCGTGATGAACGAGGACCCGTCTGGCGCCAACCCCCATCCCCGCATGACCCTCACCTTCGCCGGCATCGCCCGGGCGCGGCTCGTGCTGGTCACCGTGGCCGGCGAGGCCAAGCGCGCCGCGCTTGCCCGCGTGGCCGCGGGCGACCCGTCCCTGCCGGCCTCGCAGGTCCGGGCCGACCGGGTGCTGTGGCTCGTCGATCCCGCCGCGGCCGGCGACCTGGGGTGAGCGGCCCGCCAGAGGCAGATCGGGCTCCGGAGATGAACGTACGCCGGTCGGGCGAGCGGGGACGCACCTCGTTGCAGGTCACCGCCCGCCGCGTCCGTCGCAGCATCCGCCGGCGGCTGCTGTTCGCGAACGTGGCCGGCGCCGCCGCGGTCATGACGTTCCTGCAGCTCGCCTCGGGCGAGGCCCTGGCTCCCGATCTGCCCCTGGGGGTGCGGGTGACGGGGCCGCTGCTGCCCGTCACGGTGCTGCTCGTACCCGCGTACCTGTGGGGTCACCGGGCGTTCAGCCGGCGCGTCGTCTGGGCGCTGGAGGGCCGCCCACCCACCCTGCTCGAGCGTCACGCCATCCTCCGCGAGCCCTGGCGCCAGGCCCTGCGTCCGCTGGTGTTCTGGGTGATCGGCGCCGGGTTGTACGCCGCCATCACCGCGCTGGCCGGCGCCGGGTTCATCACCGTGGTCCGCGTGGCCACGGGCACGCTCATCGGCGGGGTCACGACCTGCGCGCTCGCCTACCTCATGATCGAGCGCTCGTTCCGCCCGCTGTTCGCGTGGGTGCTCGACGGCGTGGGCGACCACCGGCCCCGCACCCCGGGCATCCGCCTGCGCCTGCTGCTCACCTGGGCGGTCGGTTCCGGCGTGCCCCTGCTCGCCACGGCGCTGATCCTGTTCATCGACGGGGACGAGATCCACCCCTACGCCCTCGCCGTGCTGCCCCTCGTGGGCCTGGCGGCCGGCTTCATCGCCACGGTCTCGGTGGCCCGGTCGGTGGCCGAGCCGCTCGACGGGGTGCGCCGTGCGCTGGCGCGCGTGCGCGACGACGACCTCGACGTGGGCCTGGTGGTCGACGACGGCGGCGAGGTCGGCGAGGTCCAGTCGGGCTTCAACCAGATGGTGGACGGTCTGCGCGAGCGGCGCGAGATCCAGGACCTGTTCGGCCGCCACGTCGGACGCGAGGTCGCCATCCAGGCGCTCGAGCGGGGTACGGGGCTGCGGGGCGATGAGGCCGACGCCAGCGTGGTGTTCGTCGACATCGTGGGCTCGACGGCCATGGCCGAGGTGCTGTCGCCCGACGAGGTGGTCCGCACCCTGAACGACTTCTTCGACGTCGTGGTGCGGGCGGTCGACGGCCAGGGCGGCTGGGTCAACAAGTTCGAGGGCGACGGCGCCCTGTGCATCTTCGGGGTGCCCGGCACCCAGCCCGACCACGCCGACCGGGCGCTGCGCGCCGCCCGCCTGCTGTGGCTGGCGCTCGGCCACCTGGGCGAGCGCCATGTGGGCCTGGCCGCCGGCATCGGGGTGTCGTCGGGCCGGGTGGTGGCGGGCAACGTGGGCACCGAGGCGCGCTACGAGTACACCGTCATCGGGCCGGCGGTGAACGAGGCGGCGCGCCTCACCGACGTCGCCAAGGCACGGTCGGTCAAGGTGCTGGCCTCGGGGGCGACCGTCGCGCGCGCCGCCGGCGAAGCGGCCCGGTGGCACGACGTGGGCACCATCGCCCTCCGTGGCCGCACCGTGCCGTCGCCGATCTACGAGCCCCGCGTCGACGAAGCGGCCACGGCCGGGTCGGAGCATCGCTGAGCGCCGCCGCTAGCCTCCTCGCGATGGGGAACGCGCACCTGCTCGACCTGCCGCTCACCACGCTCACGGCGCAGGCGCGCCAGGTGCGCGACGCGACGACGGGGACGCGGGTCACCTATTCACCCAAGGTGTTCGTCCCGCTGACCATGCTCTGCCGCGACAAGTGCGGCTACTGCACCTTCGCCCAGCCGCCGGCCCGGCTCAACTCGCCGTACCTGACACCCGAGCAGGTGCTGGCGATCGCCCGGGCGGGCGCACGAGCCGGCTGCCACGAGGCGCTGTTCACGCTCGGTGAACGACCCGAGCAGCGCTACCCGGCAGCGGCCGACTGGTTGGCGGCCAACGGGTACGCGTCCACCGTCGACTACCTGGTCGCCATGTGCCGCCTGGTGCTCGACGAGACCGGCCTGCTGCCTCACGCCAACGCCGGCGCCCTGCACGAGGACGAGCTCGCGCAGCTGCGCCCGGTCGCGCCCAGCCAGGGCATGATGCTGGAGACGCTGCGGTCCGACCTGGCCGCCCACCG
>JAFGPU010000510.1 GCA_016936035.1 Acidimicrobiales bacterium | reverse complement strand
TTCAGGCGGTGCCGGACGTGCGGTCGAGGTGTTGGAGCAGGTCGTGTGCGGCGAGCTCCACGGCCTTGTGGCGCCATTCCGACGCTCGGTAGACGCAGGCGATCAGGCCGCTGCGGTGCACGCGGCGGAAGTCGCCGTACACGAAGGCGTAGCGGGCCTTCGTCTCGTCGGTCGCGCCCTCGGTGAGGCCGAGGTGCCACGCCGCGTACTCGTCCCACGTGTGCCGCTCGAGGTAGGCGTTCTGGGCTCGTGCGTTCGGCTGCACCTCACCCCAGTCGCTGGCGAGGACGTACTGGTGGGCGTCGATGAGCTCGCGGGCCCGTCGCACCGCTGCTTCGTTCAACGCGTACCTGGCCATGGCGTCCATCGTTCCCGCCCGGCGCCGCCCTCAGTCCGGCCGTCACGTGGCACGAGGGCGCGGGGTCCTCGCCACGCGCCCACGCACCAGGAGCTTGCGCACCTCCTCGACGATGAGGACGGTGGACGCCACGGCCACGACCACGATCCAGTCCGCCGGGCGAAGGTCGGCGGTGCCGAAGACCTGCTGCACCGGGTCGACGTGCACGGCCAGCACCTGCAGCACCACGACCACACCCAGCGCCGCCCAGAGCTTGCGGTTGCGCAGCGAGCCCCGGGTGAAGGCGGTGCCCTGCTCGTCGCGAGCGTTGAACACGTTGAAGACCTGGAAGAGCACGAACGTGGTGAACGCCATGGCGAGCGCGTGCTCGGTGGAGCCGGTGGCCTCACCGTAGGCCAGCACCCCGAGCGTGCCCACCGCCATCACGACGCCCGTGAGCACGACGACGCCGAGGCGCCTCGACGTGAGGATCCGCTCTCCGCGGTCCCGCGGTGGGTCCTGCATCGTCCTCGGGCCGGTGGGGTCGACGCCGAGGGCCATGGCGGGCGGGCCGTCCATGATCAGGTTCACCCACAGCACCTGGATCGCGGTGAACGGCACCGGCATGCCGAGCACGGCCGCGCCGAGCAGCGTGAAGATGGCGCCGACGTTCGTCGACAGCTGGAAGCGGACGAACTTGACGATGTTGGCGTAGATCGTGCGGCCCGACTCGACGGCCCGGACGATGGTGGCGAAGTTGTCGTCGGTCAGCACCATGTCCGCGGCCTCCTTCGAGACCTCGGTGCCCGTGGTGCCCATCGCCACGCCGATGTCGGCGGTCTTGAGGGCGGGGGCGTCGTTCACGCCGTCCCCGGTCATGGCCACCGTGTGGCCGCGTCGGCGCAGCGCGTCCACGAGGCGGACCTTGTGTTCGGGGGCCACGCGGGCGAACACGCCGGTGTCATCGATGACCTCGGCCAGCTGGTCGTCGCTGAGCGCGTCGAGGTCGGCACCCCGGAGCGTGCCGCCCGGGATTCTGAGCTGGCGGGCGATGGCGGTGGCCGTGGTGGCGTGGTCGCCGGTGATCATCTTCACGTCGATGCCGGCCCGGCGACACAGGGCGATGGCATCCCGGGCCTCGGCGCGCGGCGGGTCGAGCAGCCCGACGAGGCCGAGCAGGTCGAGGTCGTCGACGAGCGCAACCAACTCGTCCTCGCCGACCTCCCGGCGCAGGAGCTCGGCGGGCAGCACCCGGCGGGCCACGCCGAGCACCCGCAGGCCCTCCGCGGCGAGGTCGTCGACAGCGCCACGGAGGGTCTCGTCGACCGAGGGGCAGCGGGCGAAGAGCACGTCCGGCGCGCCCTTCACGTACAGGACGGCCTCGCCGCCTTCGTCGTGGAGGGTCGCCATGAGCTTGCGGGCGGAGTCGAACGGGACCTCGGCGGTCCGCGGCGCCTCGGCGCGCACGGCATCGGGGTCGAGGCCACCCTTGGCCGCGAGCGAGACGAGCGCCCCCTCGGTGGGGTCACCCATCAGCACGCCGTCGCGCACCTGGCTGTCGTTGCACAGCGCTGCGCCGCGCAGCACGCCGGCGACCGCGGCGGCTGCACCGTCGGCGACGGCCACCGATCCCTCGGCGCCGTACCCGTCGCCGCTGACCCGGCTGGTGCCGGCGGCGGTGACCACCGCCCGGGCCGTCATCTGGTTGAGGGTGAGGGTGCCCGTCTTGTCCGAGCAGATCACGGTGGTGGAGCCGAGCGTCTCGACCGACGCCAGCCGCTTGACGATGGCGCCGCGGGTGGCGAGGCGGTGGACGCCGATGGCGAGCGTGACGGTCACGACCGCCGGCAGGCCCTCGGGGATGGCGGCCACGGCGAGAGCGACCGACGCGAGCAGTGTGTCGCCGAGCGGCTCGCCTCGCAGCAGGTTGAGGCCGAGGAAGAGCGCCACGGCGACACCGGCCACCAGGGCGAGGCGCTGGCCGAGCACGTGGAGCTGGCGCTGCAGCGGCGTCTCGCCGGGGTCCGCAGCGGCGAGCATCCCGGCGAGGCGCCCCATCTCGGTGCCGCCGCCGGTCGCGGTCACCACGAGCTCGCCCCGGCCACGGGTCACGACGGTGTTCATGTGGGCCATCGAGGTGCGCTCGGCGAGCGGCGTCCCGGGGGCGACGGGGTCGGTCGACTTGGCGACCGGTGTCGATTCGCCGGTCAGGCTCGACTCGTCGATCTCGAGCGAGCGCACCACCACCAGCCGCCCGTCCGCCGGCACCCGGTCGCCGGTCTCGACCACGACCCGATCGCCGACCACCAGCTGCTCGGCGGGCACCTCACGCTGCGCGCCGTCGCGGATCACCTTGGCGGTCGCGACGAGCATCCGGCGCAGGGCGCTCAGGCTGCGCTCCGCCTTGCCTTCCTGGACGAACCCCAGGACGGCGTTGAGCAGCAACACGATCGAGATGACGATCGTGTCCTTCCAGTCGCCCACGAGCCCGGCCAGAATCGCGGCCCCGATCAGGACGACGATCAGCAGGTTGCGGAACTGGTCGACGAAGCGCAGCCACGTCGGGCGCGGCGGCGGCTCGGGTAGCGCGTTGGGGCCGTCCGCCGCCAGCCGCTGCTGGGCTTCGACGCTGCTCAGGCCCGGATGGTGGCCGTCGACGTGCGCATCGGGGGAGAGGGTGAG
>JAFGPU010000509.1 GCA_016936035.1 Acidimicrobiales bacterium | reverse complement strand
GACGCCCGTCGTGGCGCCGGCGACCAGATCGACGGCATCCGCCGCGCCGTCGACGAGCTGCGCTCGGAGGGCCCCGGCGACATCCTGGTCTTCCTGAGCGGTGAGCGCGAGATCCGCGACACCGCGACCGCGCTGAGCGACGCCCGCCTGCCCGACACCGAGATCCTGCCTCTGTACGCCCGGCTGTCGGCGGCCGAGCAGCAGCGCGCCTTCCGGAGCCACGCCGGGCGGCGCATCGTGCTCGCGACCAACGTGGCCGAGACGTCGATCACCGTGCCGGGCGTGCGCTACGTCGTCGACCCGGGCACCGCCCGCATCTCGCGCTACAACCGGCGCACCAAGGTGCAGCGGCTCCCGATCGAGCCCGTCAGCCAGGCGTCCGCCGACCAGCGGGCGGGGCGGTGCGGGCGTGTCGCCCCCGGCATCTGCATCCGCCTCTACACCGAGGACGACTTCACCGCACGGCCCGAGTTCACCGAGCCCGAGATCCTGCGTACCAACCTGGCGTCGGTCATCCTCCAGATGGCCGCGCTGCGCCTCGGTGACGTCGAGTCGTTCCCCTTCGTCGACCCGCCCGACGCCCGCGCGATCCGCGACGCCGTCGCGCTGCTGGTCGAGCTGGGCGCCATGCGCCCGGACCGCACGCTGACCCCGGTCGGGCGGCGCCTGGCCAAGCTGCCGATCGACCCCCGGTTCGGGCGGATGATCCTCGAGGCCGACGCCCAGTCCTGCGTCCGCGAGGTGCTGGTCATCGCGGCGGCGCTGTCCATCCAGGACGTCCGCGAGCGGCCGACCGACGCCCAGGCCGAGGCCGACGCCCTGCACGCCCGCTTCGCGGACCCCGACTCCGACTTCGTCGCCGTGCTCAACCTGTGGCGCTACCTCGAGGCCGAGCAGAGGGCCCGCTCGTCCAGCCAGTTCCGCCGCATGTGCCGGGCCGAGCACCTCAACCACGTGCGCGTGCGCGAGTGGCAGGACCTGGTGCGCCAGCTGCGCGAGGTGGCGCGCGACCTCGGCATCCGTCGCAACTCCCAGCCCGCCGATCACGAGCGCATCCACCGCGCGCTCCTCGCCGGCATGCTCTCGCACGTCGGCATGTACGACCGCACGACGCGCGACCACGTCGGTGCCCGGCAGGCGCACTTCACCATCGCCCGCGGCTCGGTGCTGCACAAGCGCTCCCCCTCCTGGGTGATGGCGGGCGAGCTGGTCGAGACCAACCGCCTGTGGGCCCGCACGGTCGCCCGCATCGACCCCGGCTGGATCGAGCCTGCCGCCGACCACCTGGTACGCCGCAGCTACGGAGAGCCGTGGTGGGACGCCAGGCGCGGCGCCGCCATGACCACCGAGCGGGTCACCCTCTACGGCCTGCCCGTCGTCGACGGTCGGCGGGTGCAGCTCGGTCGCGTCGACCCGGCGGCCGCGCGGCGCATGTTCATCGAGCACGCGCTGGTCGAGGGCGACTGGCCCACCCGGCACCGCTTCGCCGCCGCCAACCGGGCGCTGCTCGACGAGGTGCGCGCGCTCGAGGAGCGCACCCGGCGGCGCGACCTGCTGGTCACCGACGATCGGCTCGTCGCGTTCTTCGACGCCCGCATCGGCGACGAGGTCGTGTCGGGCCGGCACTTCGACCGCTGGTGGAAGCAGGCCCGCGCCCGGCAACCCGACCTGCTGACGTTCACGCTCGACGACCTGGTCGACCCCGACGCCGATCCCGTCGACGGCGAGTCGTACCCGACCACGTGGCGGCAGGGCGACCTGGCGTTCGACGTCACCTACACGTTCGGCCCCGGAGCCGACGACGACGGCGTGACCGTGCACGTCCCCCTCGCCGTGCTCAACCAGGTCGATCAGTCGGGCTTCGACTGGCAGGTGCCCGGTCACCGCCTCGACCTGGTCACGGCGCTGATCCGGTCGTTGCCCAAGTCGGTGCGCAGGCGGCTGGTGCCGGTCCCCGACCGCGCCCGCGAGGCCCTGGCCGCCATCGGTCCCGCCGACGGGCCGCTGCTCGAGGTGCTGGCCCGCCGGCTGGCATCGCTCAGTGGCGAGGCCGTCTCGCCCGCCGACTTCGACCTGGCACGCGTGCCTGCCCACCTGCGGGTGCGCTTCCGCGTCGAGGACGCCGCCGGCGACGAGGTGGCGAGCGGCCGCGACCTCGCCGCGCTCCAGGCCCGGCTCGGCGGGCGGGTGCGTCGCGCCGTCGCCGATGCCGCGCCCGCCATCGAGCGCCGGGGCATGCGCTCGTGGGAGGTGGGCACGCTGCCCACGACGGTCGCGATCGAGACCGGGGGCCAGCCCGTGCGCGGCTACCCGGCGCTGTTCGACGAGGGCGACACGGTGGGCGTACGGGTCATGGCCAGCGAGGCCGACCAGCGGCGGGCCATGGTGACCGGCACCCGCCGGCTGCTCGTCCTGGCCGCGCCCGCCGCGCGCCGCGATGCCGAGCGTCGCCTGCGCTCGGTGCCGGCGCTGGCGGCGACACCGGCGCACCTGCCGTCGGTGGACGACCTCGCCGAGGACTGCGTCACGGCCGCGGCCGACCGCATCGTCGCGAGCCAGGGCGGACCGGCGTGGGACGAGGCCGGGTTCGCGCGCCTGGCCGAGGCCGGGCGCGCCCGGCTCGCACCCCTCGCCACGGGCGCCGCCGCGCAGGCCGCGGATCTGGTGGTCGCCGCCGTCGCCGTCGAGCGGCGCCTCGACGCCACGACCGCGCCCGTGCTCGCACCCGCGGTCGACGACATGCGCGCCCAGGTGCGACGGCTGGTGCGGCCCGGGTTCGTGACGGCGACCGGCCTGGGCCGCCTGCGCGACGTGGCCCGCTACCTCGAAGGGGTGCGGGTGCGCCTCGACAAGCTGGGCGAGCGCCCCGCTCGCGACCGTGACCTCATGGCGACGGTGCGCGAGCTCGAGGGCGCCTACGCCGCAGCCGTGGACGGCCTGCCCCGCAGCCGGCGCCTCGCCGCCGAGGTGGTCGATCTGCGCTGGATGCTCGAGGAGCTGCGGATCAGCTCGTTCGCCCAGGTGCTGGGCACGCCCCGCCCCGTCAGCGAGCAGCGCATCCGCAAGGCGCTCGCCGCCCTGCCCTGAGCGCGGGACCGGACGGCGCGCTGCACCTCATCACGCGAGGCGGGCGTCGAGGTGAATCTCGACCCCGGCCAGCGCCTTGGACACCGGGCACCCCGCCTTGGCGGTCGCCGCGTGGGCCTGGAAGCCGGCGTCGTCGATGCCGGGGACGTCCGCGGTGCAGTCGAGGTCGATGCGGGCGATCTCGAACCCGCTGTCCGCACGCTCGAGGTGCACCCTCGCGGAGGTGTCCACCGACGTGGGCGGGTGGCCCGCCTGTTCGAGCGCGAGCGACAGGGCCATCGAGAAGCACCCGGCGTGGGCGGCGCCCAGCAGCTCCTCGGGGTTGGTGCCCGTCCCCTCCTCGAAGCGTGACGAGAACGAGTACCGGCCCTCGAACGCGCCGCTGCCCAGGCGCATCGTGCCCTCGCCCTCGCGCAACCCGCCTTCCCATCGTGCAGTCGCCGTGCGTTCCGGCATCGAACCATCCTCCTCGTCGGTGCGCCCGCGCCTGCCCCACAACCCTACGGTCGCAGCACCGGCCCGCCCACCGGTTCGGCACCGGTCCGGCCGGTGCCGACGCCGGTCCGGCCCACGCGCCAGGTCGCCGAGGTCCCGCGAGGCGTGCGGCGCGCCGCTAGGTTCCCCGGCGTGGCCGACCGCGACCTCGCCGAGTACGAGCGCACCACCTTCACCCACGACGGCAAGGCCCGCACGGTCTTCCGCACCGGCTCGGGACCGGCCGTGGTGGTCATCGCCGAGATGCCGGGCATCACCCCGAAGGTGATCGAGGTGGCCGACCGCATCGCGGCCATCGGCTGCACCGCCGTCCTGCCGCACCTCTTCGGCGTGCCCGGCCGCGACCCCCTCGCACGGGGTCGTCTGGCCGGCGCGGCCTACGCGTTGTCGTCTCTCGTGCCCACGTGCGTGAGCCGTGAGTTCACGGTGTTCGCGACGGGCCGGACGTCGCCTGTGGTCTCGTGGCTGCGGGCGCTGGCCGCGCATGAGCACGAGCGCTGCGGCGGACCGGGGGTCGGTGCGGTCGGCATGTGCTTCACCGGCGGCTTCGCCCTGGCCATGGCCACCGACCCTCGCATGCTCGCCCCCGTCCTGTCCCAGCCCTCGCTGCCCGCGGGCATCACCCGCCGGACGAAGGGCACGATCGACATCTCGCCGTCCGAGCTCGACGTCGTCAAGGGGCGGTGCGCGGCAGAGGGGCTCCGGGTGCTGGGGCTCCGCTTCACGGGTGACCGCCTGGTCCCTGCAGCGCGCTTCGAGTTCCTGGCGAGGGAGCTGGGCGACGCCTTCGTGGCGATCGAGCTCGACGACGAGGACGCCAACCCCGACGCCGTGCTGCCGCCGCACTCGGTGTTGACCGAGCACCTCGTCGACGAGCCCGACCAGCCGACCCGCGACGCGCTCGACCGGGTGCTCGACCTGTTCCGAACCAAGCTCCTGCCCGCGACTTGAGCGGCCGGGGGCGGCGTCGCCGGGACCGGCGCGGCGGCCCGGGCTGCGGCGCGAGGAGGGGTCGATCAGCGCCTGGCACCATGGACGCGTGCCGCAGCCCAACAGAGTGACGCCGCGCGGCGAGATCGTGGCCATCGACCAGCGCGGCCTGTTCATGGGCAACCGCGGCTGCGTGCACCGGGGCGCCGGCGAGATCGTCCGGCCCTGGCAGGTGCGGCGGTGGATCACGTGCGCGCTCGAGTACAAGGGCTGGGTCGCGCCGGTGTGGCAACCGGGGCGGTGGACACCGCTGTTCTTCTGGGACGAGGCCGTCGCCCTGGCCGCCGGGCACCGCCCGTGCGCGCTGTGCCGGCGGGCCCGCTACGACGCGTGGCTCGACGCGTGGCAGGCGTCGTCCGGCGATCGGCCCCGCGCGGACGCCATGGACCGACACATGCACGCCGACCGGCTGGATGGGCGCACCCAGCGCCGTCACCGGGCGGCCTGGACCTCACTGCCGTCGGGCACGTTCGTGGTGGTCGACGACGCGCCCTGCCTGGTGCTGGCCGAGCGTGTCGTGCCGTGGTCGAGCGGGGGCTACGGCGACGCCGTCGACCGTCCCACCCACGGCGATGCCGAGGTGCTCACCCCGCGGACGTCGGTCGACGTCCTGCGCCACGGCTACGTCGCGGTGGTCCACCCCACAGCCGGGAGCCCGACGCCCGCGCCGTGAGCCGCGTGTCCGGGCACTGCTCACGATCCGCGCCCCGGGCCGCCGGCGCGGCGCACGGCGGCGTCGGAGCCGGCGGGTGGGTCAGCTGGTGGTCGCGGGCGCAGCGGCCTCGGCGTGACCGAAGAGCACCTGCCCGAGGATGGGCCGGGTCAGTCGCCCCAGGTCGGACGCCAGGTTCACCACCAGGTCGTCCATGGTGACCATCCCGACGAGACGGTCGCCGTCGACCAGCGGAAGCCGCCGGATCGGGTGATCCTCGAAGAGCTTGAGGGCATCCCGCAGATCGGCGTCGGGCGGCATGGTGACCAGGTCGGTCGACATCGCCGAGTCGACCCTGGCGTCGGGGTCGCACCGGTGCGCGAGCGCACGCACCACCAGGTCGCGGTCGGTGACGATGCCCACCGGACGGCCGTCGGGCTCGACGACCACCAGCGACCCCACCGCGGCCCGGTCCATCACCTCGGCCGCCTCGGTGACCGTGTGGTCGGCCTCGATGGTCACGGGCTGCTTGCGCGCTGCCTCGATCACATGCATGGGGTACCTCCTCGGTGCGCGTTGCTGTCCCCAGCGTGGTCCTCTGCGCACGGACCCTCCAGGGCCGAAGGTCCCCGGCCGCTCCGGCGGTAGGCGGTTGCTGGCACGGGGCCCGCCGGTGGTCGACCATCTACGGGTGTCCGAGACCGTCGCGCACCCCCGCCGGGCCGGCCTGAGCTCGACCGAGGCGCAGGCCCGCCTCGCCCGCGCGGGCGCGAACCGGCTGCCGCCCCCGCGCCGGCGCTCGGCACCCCGACGCTTCGTCCGTCAACTGGTGCACTTCTTCGCGCTCGTGCTCTGGACGGCGGGAGTGCTGGCGTTCGTCGCCGGCCTCCCCGAGCTGGGCATCGCGATCTTCGTGGTCGTCGTGGTCAACGCCGTGTTCGCCTTCGCTCAGGAGACCCGGGCGGACCGTGCGGCGGAGCGCCTGCGCGACCTGTTGCCCCAGCGCATCACCGTGCGTCGCGACGGCCGGCGGATCGAGATCGACGTGGCCGACGTGGTCCCCGGTGATCTGCTCGTCCTCGCCCAGGGCGACCGCGTCCCCGCCGACGCCACGGTTATCGAGGCCCACGGGCTGCTCGTCGACACCTCGCTGCTCACCGGAGAGAGCGCGGCGGCCACCGCCGGCCGGGGCGAGGTGGTGCTGGCGGGCATGTTCGTGGTCGAGGGCGAGGGCGAGGCGACCGTCGACGCCACCGGCGCCCAGACCCGCCTGGCCGGCATCGCGCGGCTGACGACGCTGACCACCAAGCCGGTCACCCCGCTGGCGCGGGAGCTGCACCGCGTGGTGCGCATGATCGCGGTCCTGGCGGTGACCGTCGGCTGCGCCTTCTTCGGGCTGGCCCTGCTCCTCGGCACGAGCGCCATCGACGGCTTCGTGTTCGCCATCGGCGTGACCGTCGCGCTGGTCCCCGAGGCCCTGCTGCCCACGGTGACGCTGTCGCTCGCCTGGGGGGCCGAGCAGATGGCGAAGCGCCAGGTGCTCGTGCGCGATCTCGAGGCCGTGGAGACGCTGGGTTCGACGACGTTCATCTGCACGGACAAGACCGGCACCCTCACCCGGAACCAGATGGCCGTGGTCGACGCGTGGACGCCCGCCGGTGGGGCCCGCATCGAGGGATCCGGTTACGAGCCTCGCGGCGAAGTCGAACCGGTTGATCCCGGTACCGGGGTCGCTCTCGCCCGCCTGGCCCTCGCCGGCGTCCAGTGCTCGTCGGGCTACGCCTACCCGTCGGGCGGCGGATGGCTGGCGCACGGCGACCCGATGGAGGCCGCCATCGACGTGCTGGCCCGCCGGCTGGGCATCGATACCGACACCGAGCGCGCCACCCGCGTCGCCACCACGCGCTTCCCCTTCGACTCCCGCCGGCGACGCATGTCGGTCGTGGTCGACGGCGAGGTCGTCGTCAAGGGCGCGCCCGACGCGGTGCTGCCCCTCTGCGCCGACTCCGCAGCAGCGACCGCGGCGGTCGATGCGTTGACCGCGCGCGGGCTGCGGGTGCTGGCGGTCGCCCACCGGTCGGTCGGCGACGCGGCGCTGCCCACCACGGCGGACCAGGCCGAGTCCGACCTCCGGCTGCTCGGCCTGGTGGGGCTCGAGGACCCGCCGCGCGACGGCGTCGACGTGGCCATCGAGGCGTGCCGCCGGGCGGGCATCCGGGTGGCGATGATCACCGGGGACCACCCGGCGACCGCCGCCGCGATCGCCACCGAGGTCGGCCTGCGGCGCCACGACGACCCGGTGGTCGCAGGGCACGATCTGCCCGGCGACCAGGCCGAGCTGGGCGCGCTGGTCGACCGGGACGGTGTCGTCGTCGCCCGCGTGTCGCCGGAGGACAAGCTCCGCATCGCCCAGGCGCTGCGGGCGCGAGGCCACGTGGTCGCCATGACGGGCGACGGCGTCAACGACGGGCCTGCGCTCCACGAGGCGGACATCGGCATCGCCATGGGCCGCGGGGGGACGGACGTGGCACGCGAGGCCGCCGATCTGGTGCTGCTGGACGACCACTTCGCCACGATCGTCGCCGGCGTCGAGCAGGGTCGCGCCACGTTCGTCAACATCCGGCGGTTCCTCACCTACCACCTGAGCGACAACGTGGCGGAACTCACGCCGTTCGTGGTGTGGGCGCTGTCGGGGGGCCGCTTCCCCCTCGCGCTCGGGGTCCTGCAGATCCTCGCCCTCGACATCGGCACCGACACGTTGACGTCGGTCGCGCTCGGGGCCGAGCCGCCGGCCCGACACGTCCTGGACCGACCGCCGGTCACGGGCCACCTCCTCGACCGCACCGTCGTCCGACGGGCCTTCGGTGTGCTCGGGCCCACCGAGGCGCTCAGTGCCATGGTGGCGTTCACGCTCTCGTTCGTCGCGCTGGGGTGGCGACCGGGCGAGCCGTTCCCGGGCGGCGCCACGGCAGCCGCGGCGTCCGGGGCCGCGTTCGTCACCGTCGTGCTGGCGCAGACCGCCAACGCGTTCGCGTGCCGCAGCAGCACGCGCTGGCCGGGTGCCCTCGGATGGTGGACGAACCCGCTGCTCATCCCGGCCGCGACGCTCGAGGTCGGCGTCTCGCTCGTCGTGCTGCTCGTGACCCCGATCGCCGACGAGCTCGGGCACGCCAGCCCTCCCCTTGCCGGGTGGCTCGTGGCCCTCGCCTCGGTGGGCGCCGTCCTCGGTGCCGACGCGCTCGACAAGAGACGCCGGCGAGCGGCCGAGAGCCCTGCTGAGGCCGTCGCCGCCGGTTGACCGCCCGCGGCGCCGGGCACCGGCACGGCCCCCGCGGCGTGGGTCACCCGTGGGAGATGGGCACCTTCCTCTTCCCGGTCTCCTGCTCGTCGGGCAACGGGGCACGCACCTCGAGGATGCCGTCCTTGTAGGACGCGGTGATGTCGGCATCGCTCGTGCCCTCGGGCAGCGGCACGTTGCGGACGAACGATCCGTACCGGAACTCCGAGCGATACGTGCCCTTGTCGCGCTTCTCGGACTTCTCCTCGCGGGTCGCCTCGATGTGCAGCACGCCGTTGGCGACCGACAGCTCGACGTCCTTCTCCGGGTCGATGTCGGGCAGCTCGGCCCGCACCACCAGGGCGCCGTCCTCGGTGTACTCCTCGACCCGCAGCCAACCCCTCCCGGGCTCGGTGTCGAGCATCCGGCGGACCATCTCCGGCAGTCCCACCTCGAACAGGTCCGGAAGCTCGAAGCGCTCACGTCGCGTCAGTGCCATCGCTACCTCCTCGGTGGACGAAGCGTCACCGCGCCTTCCGGCGCTCCTCGTCGGCCTCCACTGCGCGCACGCGGCTCCGGATCGCTAGAGGACAAGGTCCTGCGGCGCGAGCCCTGCGCCGCCGCCGACACCCGGTCGAGGATCGACAGCACGAGGCGCTCGTCGTCCTGGTCGTCGCGACCCGGGCGGGGCTCGACGCACACGGGAACACCCGGGTGGACATCGTGGTGCGCGTCGGCGAGCGCCCGCCACGGCTCCTCGTCCCGCGGGCGCGACATCACGACCGCGTCGGCGCCCTCGACCAAGGGGCACGGCTCACCGGCGAGGGCCGGGCAGCGCGGCCGCGGGCCCCGAGGCCCCGAGCACGTGATGACCTGCAACCCGGCGTCGGCGGCCTGGCGGGCAGCGTGCCAGCGGCCACCGGGCGCCTCGACCAGCACCCGCGGACCGCCTGGGCCGCCGCGCCGCACCCGACCGCGCGGCCACACCGGCGTGCCGCCCCCGGTCCCGATCATCAGGCGCACCGACACCCAGTCGTCGCTGGCGAGCGTGGCGTAGCCCCGCGACCGCAGCAGGGCCAGCATGGGGGCGTTGGTGGCCAGCACGTCGGCCTCGAGGTTGGGCACGCCCCGTGCCGCCGCCGACTCGACCAGGCAGTCGAGCAGGTAGGGCCCGAGCCAGCCCCGGCGGTCGCCGGCCACCGCCATGGCCAGCTCGCCGTCGCCGTTGGGCAGCAGCTCGTAGCTCGCCTCGCCGACGATGCGCAGCTCGCGCGGCGGATCCCTGTCGCACTCGACGGCCACCAGCCCGGCGCCGCCCCGCTCGGCCACCGACGTGGCCCGCTCGAAGAACGCCCGCTCGGGCCGGTAGCCGGAGAAGAACCGCCGGTAGCGGTCGTCCTCCGACAGGCCGTCGTAGAGCGCCACGAGCCCGTCGGTGTCGTCGGGCGTGACAGGCCGCACCACCAACGACCGGCCGTCCGGCAGGTCGACGCGACGCTCGCGGGGTCGGACCTTGCGTTCCACCAGGTCGATCGTCCCGCGCGTGCGGCTCCCCGGCCAGGGCCGAACGTCCCGCCGCCCGGGCCGCACCCCCGGGGACCTTCGCCCCTGTCACCGGGCGGGACCGGGGTGCACCATTGAGCGTGGAACGGAGGTCGCCATGCCGCAGTACCACGACACGCTGCAGGAGCTCCGCCAGCCGACCCGGTCCCTGCGCCACGCCGTGCCCGACACCTGGGCATCGTTCCTCGCGCTGCACGAGGCGGCCATGGCCGACGGTGAGGTGCCCGCCCGGTTGAAGGAGGCCACGGCGCTGGCCATCTCGGTCGCCCGGCAGTGCGACGGCTGCATCGCCCACCACGCCCGGGCCGCGGCGCGCGCCGGCGCGTCGCCGGGCGAGGTGGCCGAGGTGCTCGGTGTCGCCCTGCTCATGGACGGCGGCGTCGCCAGCGTGTACGCCCCCCGGGCCTGGGCGGCCTACCTCGAGTTCAGCGGCACCGCCCCGTCGAGCGACGACGGCGGGTGACGCCGGTGTCGACCCCGACCACCGCGTGGGCCACGATCCGCAAGCGCGGCTGGCCCCGCGACGTCACACCGAACGTGGTCGACTACGAGGCCGCGTACGCCGAGTTCAGCTGGGAGGCCGCCCGCACGGCCCTCGACGGCCTGCCCGGCGGGCGGGGGCTGAACATCGCCCACGAGGCCGTCGACCGCCATGCCGCCGGGCCGCGCCGTGACCGCGTGGCGGTGCGGTGGCTGCGTCGCGACGGGCGCACCGACGAGGCGACCTACGGCCAGCTCGCCCGATCGACCAACCGGTTCGCCAACGTGCTCGCCGGCCTCGGCGTCGGGCGTGGTGACCGCGTGTTCACGCTGCTGGGCCGGGTGCCCGAGCTCTACGTCACCGTGCTCGGCGCGCTCAAGAACACCAGCGTCGTGTGCCCCCTGTTCTCGGCGTTCGGACCCGAGCCGGTGCGCCAGCGCCTCGCGCTGGGCGACGGCCGTGTCCTGGTCACCACGCCGACGCTCTACCGCCGCAAGGTCGCCCCCGTCCGCGACCAGCTCCCCCAGCTCGAGCACGTGATCCTCGTGGGCGACGAGCAGCACGCCGACGTCCACGGGACGCTCGACTTCGCCCACCTGGTGGCCACCGCCTCCGACGACTTCACCATCCCGCCCACCGACCCCGAGGACATGGCCCTCCTCCACTTCACCAGCGGCACGACGGGAACCCCCAAGGGGGCGATCCACGTGCACGAGGCCGTCGTCGCGCACCATGCCACCGGCACGTCGGCCCTGGACCTGCACGACGACGACATCTTCTGGTGCACGGCCGACCCGGGGTGGGTCACCGGCATGTCCTACGGCATCATCGCCCCCCTGAGCCACGGCGTGACCTGCGTGGTCGACGAGGCCGAGTTCGACGCCGAGCGCTGGTACCGGCTGCTCGCCTCCCAGGGCGTCACCGTCTGGTACACAGCACCGACCGCTCTGCGGATGCTGATGCGCGCGGGGGCTGACGTCGCCCACGGCCACGACCTGTCCCGCCTGCGCTTCGTGGCCAGCGTCGGCGAGCCGCTCAACCCCGAGGTCGTGGTCTGGGGCCAGACCGCCTTCGGGCTGCCGGTCCACGACAACTGGTGGCAGACCGAGACCGGCGGGATCATGGTCGCCAACCTGGCGGGCTGCGACATCCGCCCCGGATCGATGGGCCGGGCCCTGCCGGGCGTCGAGGTCGCCCTGCTGGCCCAGGGCAAGGACGGGCGCGCCGAGGTGCGCGACGGTGCAGTGGAGGTGATCGACGCTGCCGGCGTCGACGGCGAGCTGGCCCTGCGGCCCGGGTGGCCGTCGATGTTCCGCGGCTACCTCCACGAGGAGTCCCGCTACGAGGCCTGCTTCGCCGGCGGCTGGTACCTGACCGGCGACGTCGCCCGGCGCGACGACGACGGGTGGCTGTGGTTCGTGGGGCGGGCCGACGACGTCATCAAGACCGCCGGACACCTGATCGGCCCGTTCGAGGTCGAGAGCGCGCTCATGGAGCACCCCGCCGTCGCCGAGGCCGGCGTCATCGGCGTGCCCGATCCCGTCGCCGGCGAGGTCGTCAAGGCGTTCGTCAGCCTGACCGACGACCACGAGCCGAGCGACGACCTGCGCCTCGACATCGTCGGCTTCGCGCGCCGGCGCCTCGGCGCCGCCGTCGCACCCCGGGAGATCGCCTTCGACCAGCACCTGCCCAAGACCAAGAGCGGCAAGATCCTCCGCCGTCTGCTCAAGGCGCGCGAGCTGGGATTGCCCGAGGGCGACCTGTCGACGCTGGAGGCCGCACGATGACCATCGAGCGCGAGCGCGGCCTGCACCTCCTCGGCGAGATGGTGCGCATCCGCCGCTTCGAGGAGCGGTGCGTCGAGCTGTACAGCGCCACGGAGATCCGCGGCTTCCTCCACCTGTACATCGGCGAGGAGGCCGTGGCCGTCGGCGTGATGGACGTCCTCAGCCCCGACGACGCCGTCGTCGCCACCTACCGCGACCACGGCCACGCACTGGCCCGCGGGGTGCCGGCCGAGGCGGTCATGGCCGAGATGATGGGCAAGGTCGAGGGCACGAGCCGCGGCCGGGGCGGGTCGATGCACCTGTTCGACCGGGCCACCCGCTTCTACGGGGGGAACGCCATCGTGGGCGGCGGGCTGCCGCTTGCGGTCGGTCTCGGCCTCGCCGACCGGATGCAGGGGCGGCCGCAGGTGACGGCCTGCTTCTTCGGCGAGGGTGCGGTGGCCGAGGGCGAGTTCCACGAGACCATGAACCTGGCGGCGCTGTGGCACCTGCCCGTGCTGTTCTGCTGCGAGAACAACCTGTACGCCATGGGGACGGCCCTCGAGCGCAGCGAGGCGGTCACCAACCTGGCGCTGCGCGCCACCAGCTACGGCATGCCCGCCTGGACCGTCGACGGCATGGACGTCCTGGCCGTGGCCG
>JAFGPU010000095.1 GCA_016936035.1 Acidimicrobiales bacterium | reverse complement strand
GGGCGGCGACACCCCGGGCGAGGACGAGGACGGGGCGCTGACCGTGGTCAACCCGTGCCTGTCGGGCGGCACGCTCGAGATCTTCCTCGAGCCGGCCATCCCGGCACCGGCCCTGGTCGTGCACGGCCGGTCGCCCATCGCCGCGGCGTTGGCGACTCTGGCGCCCGGCGTCGGGTTCCAGGTCGTCGACGGTGCCGCCATCGACGGGGCCGAGGGCGGCGGCGTCACCGCGGTCGTGGTCGCGTCGCACGGTCGCGACGAGGAGCCGGTGCTCGATGCGGCCCTGCGGGCCGGGGTGCCCTACGTCGGCCTGGTGGCCAGCCGCAAGCGGGGCGAGGCGGTGACCGCCGGCCTCGACCTGGACGACGCGCGGAAGGGGTCCGTGCACAGCCCCGCCGGTCTCGACATCGGCGCCCGCACCCCGAGCGAGGTGGCCCTGTCGATCCTGGCCGAGATCGTGTCCCTGCGCCCCCGGCCGTCGGGTCTGGCGACCGCCCCGGCGCCCGCCTCGACGTCCGCGACCGCGGACGAGCCGGCCGCCGGCACGGGGACGCCCACGTCGCAGCCGGTCGCGTTCGTCCGGTCCGGCGAGCGCGCGGCGGTCGCCACCGACCTGGTGTGCGGCATGTCGGTCGTCGCCGACGAGGCGGCGCTCCACCTCGACCACGAGGGCGCCCGCTACTGGTTCTGTGGGTCCGGGTGCCTGCGCGCCTTCGCCGCCGACCCTGGCGCCTACCTGCCGGGGACGGTCGGCTGACCGATGGCGGCGCCTGACGACATCACCGACGTCGACACCATGCAGCGGCTGCTCGACGCGGCCGACTACGTGGCCGACGCCGGCTTGGCCACGGCGCTGTTCTGCGCCGTGCGCCTCCCGCAGCCGCTGCTGCTCGAAGGCGAGGCCGGCGTCGGCAAGACCGAGGCGGCCAAGGCGCTCGCGACCGCGCTCGACACCCCGCTGGTGCGGCTCCAGTGCTACGAGGGCATCGACGCCGGCGAGGCGCTGTACGAGTGGAACTACCCGCGGCAGCTCCTCGGCATCCGGGTGGCCGAGGCGTCGGGACGGGCCGTGACCGAGCACGACCTGTTCGGGCCGGAGTACCTGGTCGAACGCCCGTTGCTGCAGGCCATCCGTCACCCGGGGCCGCGGCCGGTCGTCCTGCTGGTCGACGAGATCGACCGGGCCGACGACGAGTTCGAGGCCTTCCTGCTCGAGATGCTGGCCGAGTCGGCGGTGACCATCCCGGAGCTGGGCACGGTGCGGGCGGCGGTGCCGCCGGTGGTCGTGCTCACCTCGAACCGCACCCGCGACCTGCACGACGCCCTCAAGCGCCGCTGCCTCTACCACTGGATCGACTACCCCGACCTCGGCCGGGCCGTGGCCGTCATCCGCCGGCGGGTGCCCGCCGCATCGGTGACGATCGCCGAGCAGGTCGCCGCGGCGGTCGCCCGCCTGCGGTCGCTCGACGTGCAGAAGCCGCCCGGCCTGGCCGAGGCGATCAACTGGGTTGCCACCCTCGACCTGCTGGGGCTCGGCCGCCTCGACGCCGAGGCGGCGGACGCCACGCTGGGCAGCGTGCTCAAGTACCGCGAGGACCTCGACCTCGCTCGCGAGCGAGGCGTCGCCTGGGTGGCGGGCGGCACCTGACCAGGGCGAGGATCGGGTCGTGACCGCGCCCCTGCCGCACCGCCGGCTGGCCGAGACCGACCTCGCCGAGGTGGTCGGCGCGTTCGGCCACCTGCTGCACGCCGCGGGCGTGCCGGTGACCCCGGAGCGCAGCGGCCGGTTCGCGGCAGCCGTCACGCTGAGCCGGCCCGCGACGACGGACGAGCTGTACTGGGTCGGCCGGGTCACCCTGCTGGCCGGGCACGACCACATCGTTCTCTACGACCGGGTCTTCGCCCAGGTCTTCCGAGGCATGGCCGACGTCGCCGACTGGCGGGGGCAGGCCCCGCCCGCCGGCGCGCCACCCCCGCCCGCCGGCCGCGCCCGCCCTGCCGATCACGCCGACGCCCCGCCACCGGCGGGAACGGGACGGGTGTCGCCGCAGATCGCCACCTCGACGGCGACCTCGTCGGGTGACCGGGCGGCCGACGGCGACGCAGCCGACCTGCTCGCCACCGCAAGCGCCGAGGAGCGGCTGGGGCACGTCGATCTGGCCGACCTGACCGATGACGAGCTGGCCGCGCTCAGACGCACGATGGCGTCCCTGCGGTGGGCGACGCCCCGGCGGGTCAGCCGTCGCACGGTGCGGCACCCGCGGGGCCGGTCGCTCGACCTGCGGGCCACCCTGCGCCGGGCCCGGACGACGGGCGGCGACCCGGTGCGCCGCCGGTTCCGGCTGCCGACCGAGCGCCCGCGCCACCTCGTGCTGCTCGCGGACGTGTCAGGGTCGATGGAGCCCTACGCCCGCGCCTACCTGCACCTGCTCCACGGGGCGGTGCGGGCGGCCCGGGCCGACGCCTTCGTGTTCGCCACCCGCCTGACCTGGCTGACCCGGGCGCTGGCCACCTCGAACCCCGACCTGGCGCTACGCCGGGCGACCGCGTCGGCGCCCGACTGGTCGGGCGGCACCCGCATCGGCGAGGCGCTGCGGACCTTCACCGACCACCACGGCCGCCGGGGCATGGCCCGCGGCGCCGTCGTCGTCATCGTGTCCGACGGTTGGGAGACCGGCGACCCCGCCCTGCTGGGCGAGCAGATGGCGCGGCTGTCCCGTCTCGCGCACCGCATCGTGTGGGTGAACCCCCGCAGCGCGGGGGAGGGCTACCAGCCGCTCGTCGCCGGCATGGCGGCGGCGCTGCCGTACGT
>JAFGPU010000508.1 GCA_016936035.1 Acidimicrobiales bacterium | reverse complement strand
CCGTTGGCCAGCAGCCAGTCGGTGGCCGTCTTCAGGGCCGCGTGCCCCTCGGCCAGGCGCTTGCCGATCGCCGAGAGGTCACCCTCGGCCCCCGCCAGCTCGGCGACGGTGGCCTCGATGCCGGACAGGAAGTCGGCCATCACGCCGCCGGCCCGCATCGGCAGCTTGCGGCCCACCATGTCCAGGGCCTGGATGCCGTTGGTGCCCTCGTAGATCGGCGCGATGCGGATGTCGCGGTAGTGCTGGGCGACACCGGTCTCCTCGATGTAGCCCATGCCGCCGTGGATCTGGACGGCGAGCGACGTCAATTCGACACCGAGGTCGGTGCCCCATCCCTTGGTGATCGGGGTGAGCAGGTCGGCCAGCTCCTGGCGCCAGGTGCGCACGGCCTCGTCGGGATGTCGGCCGGCCAGGTCGATGCTCTCGGCGTTGAGGTAGCTGAGGCACCGGAGCGCCTCGATGTTGGCCCGCATGGTCAGCAACATCCGCCGCACGTCGAGGTGGTCGACGATGGGCGACGTCTCGCCCTTCGGTGCGCCAGGGGCCCGGCCCTGCCGGCGCTCGTGGGCGTAGGAGACGGCTTGCTGGTAGGCGCGCTCGCCGAGCGACAGGCCCTCGAGGCCCACCGACAAGCGGGCGTTGTTCATCATCTTGAACATGTAGCGCATGCCCTCGTTGGCCTCGCCGATGAGGTAGCCGACGGCGTCCTCGTACGCCATCACGCAGGTGGGGCTGGCGTTGATGCCCATCTTCTGCTCGATGGAGACGCACTCGACGCCGTTGCGCTCACCCAGCGTCCCGTCGTCGTTCACCAGGACCTTGGGGACGATGAAGCACGAGATGCCCTTGGTCCCGGGCGGCGCGTCGGGCACCCGGGCGAGGACGAGGTGGATGATGTTGTCGGCCAGGTCGTGCTCGCCGTAGGTGATGAAGATCTTCTGGCCGGTGATGCGCCACGAGCCGTCGTCGGCGGGCGTGGCCCTGGTGGTGAGGGCGCCCACGTCGGAGCCGGCCTGCGGCTCGGTCAGGTTCATGGTGCCGGTCCACTCGCCGGTGACCATCTTGGGCAGGTACACCTCGCGCTGCTCCTCCGAGCCGTAGTGCGCCAGCATGTCGATGGCGCCCTGGGTCAGCAGCGGGCACAGCGAGAAGCCCATGTTGGCGGCGGTCATCATCTCCTGCATGGCGATGGCGACCAGCCACGGGAAGCCGCCGCCGCCGTACTCGGCCGGGAACGGCACGCCGGCCCACCCCGCGTCGACGTACCGCTTGTACGCCTGGGGGAAGCCGTCGGGTGTGGTCACGGAGCCGTCGTCGTTGCGCCGGCTGTGCTGGACGTCGCCCACCCGGTTGAGCGGCGCGAACTCCTGGGAGAAGAACCGGCCGGACTCCTCGAGCACGCCGTAGACCATCTCGGGGTCGGCGTGTTCGTAGCCGGGCAGCGTGGCCAGGGCAGGCAGGTCGACGATGTTCTCGAGGACGAAGCGCATGTCGTCGAGCGGGGCCGAGAAATCGGACATGGCAAAACGGTAGGCATGCCCGGGCCGACGCCGAAAGGTGATGCCGGCGTCACGTTGCGGCAGGTCAGGGACGGTGCCCGTGCACCGCACCGGTGAGCCGATGGCCGGCTGCGGCCACCAGCCTGCCGAGCGCTCGCAGCTCAACGCCGCGGACCGGTGCGTCCGCGGCGAAGGTGACCGACACGGTCATGAGCGCCGTGCCGTCGGTGCCGAAGACCGGCGCCTCGACGTCGCAGGGCCGGTAGGTGGCTGCGTCGTCGAGCTCACCGGCGAGCACGGGCAGGTCTGCGAGCTCGACCAGCAGGTCCCGCTGCTCCGCTCTGCGGGCCTCCGCGCCGCCCCTGGCGGCCGGCACCGCTGCCGGCTGCGACAGGCCTCGCCACTGCGGTGAGGCCAGAGTCACGCCGAACCCGGTGTGGCGCAACCGGGGCAGCGCCTCGACGGCCGGACCGACCGCCGCTCCCGCGGTCGCCCGCGCCAGCCAGGCCTCGACCGTCGGTCCGTCGCTCCACGCCATGAACAGCGCGCCGACCGGCGGCACGAGAGGCAGCGTGACCGCCGCCGACCCGGCGACCGGCGACGGGGCCCCCGCCTGGGCGGTGCAGACGACGGCGTCACCGACCACCTTCCAGGCGCGCGCCCACAGGCCGGTCCGCGCCGCGAGCTCCTCCACCACCGTGGGGGCGAAGTCGACCGCGGAGTAGCCACGACGGGCGGCGTCGCCGATGACGACGAGTCGTGGTCCCAGCGAGTAGCGCTTCTCGTCGGGGTGCCGCAGCAGGATGCCCCGGTCGGTCAGCGTGCTGAGGAGGGCGTGGGCGGTCGCCTTGTTGAGCTGGCAACGCCGTGCGATATCGGACAGCGTGGGCCGTTCCTCGGGGTGGGCGGCCAGCAGCTCGAGCACCGCCACCGACCGATCGGCCCCCGGCGCAGGTCTCGCCACGACCTCAGCCCGCGGCTCCGGCGGCGCGCGCCCGCGCGCCGCCATCGTGACGTCGGGGCAGCGAACCCTGCCTGGTGCCCGCGATCGGTTGCATACCCGCCCTTGTCCAGCTCGCCTGCCTACCCGGCCGAGACACTAGCGGCGGTAACGACCGCCCGCGCCGTGACGGTCACCGTTGCGGGCACCTCGTGTCCTGCCCGCGATCCTCTGCGCCCCGCGCCGGCGAGGGAAGGTTGGACAGGGCACTAGCCTCGCCTCACGGTGACCCTCGAGCTGCTCGACCCCGGCGTCCTGGCCTGGATGCAACTGCCACCCGCGCGTGGTCGGCCCAACGCCGGCGTCGTGGTCGACACCGACGGCGTCACGGTCATCGACACGCTGATGACACCCGACCAGTACGAGCCGTTCGCGGCGGCGGTCGAGGACCTCGGGCTGCCGATCCCGCGGTGCGTGCTCACCGGCAGCGGAGTCGAGCAGGCCGGTGGCACCGGCCGCTTCAAGCTGGCCGCGGTGTACGG
>JAFGPU010000094.1 GCA_016936035.1 Acidimicrobiales bacterium | reverse complement strand
TCCACGACGGGTTGGTCTACGACGCGGTCCGCGTTCGGCTGATCGAGATCGGTGAGGCAGTCAAGGCGATCAGTCCAGAGCTGCTTGCTGCGGCACCAGAGATCCCGTGGAGCGCGATCGCCCGCATGCGTTGACCACCTGGCCCACCACTACTTCGACACCGACCACTCGATCGTGACGGACGTCGTCGAGAACGAGCTCAACGACCTGAAGGTCGCAGTGAGAGCGCTCGCGGAGCGAATCGAGTCAGAGAGTCCGGAGTCGTGAGCGTCGAGCCGATCTCCGTCGACCCTGACCGAATGGGCGGACTGCCGACCATCCGTGACACGCGCATCACCGTCGGGATGGTCCTCGGTCAGCTCGCCGCGGATCGCGACATCGAGGAGATCCTCGAGGATTACCCGTACCTCGATCGAGAGGACGTGCTCGCCGCGATCCGGTATGGAGCTGCAGCCGACACAGGGTGCCGAGTCACCTGCACATACTGGCCTTGACCTGTTCAGCCGACATGCCGGGGCGTTCGTGCGGGAACGGTTGCCCGCTGTCGTTGTTCACCTGGAACGTCGCCGAGTCGACGATCTCGGTGTCGCCGCTGGTGCCGGGCCCGTCGGTCGGACGGTGGATCCTGACCGTGGCCACCCAGCGGTTGCAGTCGCTCTCCTCGGCGATGACGACCGCTGACGAGCCGGCCGCGATCGACCGACTCTCCAGGTACGCGTTGAGGGTGCTGCTCTGGACTTCGGCCTCGGTGAGCTTCAGCGTCGAGAAGGTCGACTGGAACCACCGCACCACGAGCACTCCCGTGACGCCCACCACCACCGTGACCGCGGCGCCGATGACCACCCCGAGGACGAAGCTGCGGATGGAGACTCGGCGCGGCATGGTCGTGACGCTCATCGCCCAAGTCTGACCACTCATGCGCGACGTGACCGTGCCGAAGGGCACGGTCGGCCGCCCGCACGGCGGCTGTTCGTCCTCTTCGGCACATGGGAACCGCCCGCGCTGTGGCGCATGGTCGTCTGATCCGTTCCCCACCTTCGGAGAAGCGCCATGCACATCGTCGACCCCCGCCGGTTGTGGATCGAGTCGAAGCACGTCTCGCCCGGGGTGCCCCGGTGGGCCCACGTGGCCGCGCACCTGGTGCCGCTGACTGTCCTTCCCTCCGGGCTGTGGCGGGTCGCGCTCGGGGTCGGCATCCCGGTCGGGTTCAGCGGCGAGCTGGCCGAGCTGTACGCGGCCCCGGGGTGGATCACGCCGTACGTGCTCGTGCTGAGCGTCCTCGCCGAAGGTGCGGCCCTGCTCACGTTGGGCCTGGTGCGGCCGTGGGGTGAGCGGGTCCCGGACTCGTGGCCGCTGCTCGGTGGCCGGGACGTGCCGGTGCTCGCAGCCGTCGTCCCGGCGGCGGTGGGCGCGATCGTGATCACGCTCATCAACTGGACCAGCGCCCTCATGTGGTTCGGGCCCGAGAACAACGGCGACCCGGATGCGCCCCACGGCCTCGCCGGCCTGATCATGACGGCCGCGTACGCGCCGCTGCTGGCGTGGGGTCCCCTGCTGGGTGCGGTGACCGCGGCCTACTACGTCCGCCGACGCCGGAGCCGACCGGCGCGGCTCGCCGCCGACCCCGCCCGGGCCGTCCACAGCTGAAGCGACGACCGCAGCTGAAGCGACGACCAGAGCTGAAGCGACGACCGCGGCCCGACAGGGCGACGCCCGCCGGCGTTGCCTCCCCGGGCCCGGGGGACGGTTCCCGTCAGCACGGTCGGGGGACAGCAGCGCTCTCTAACCTGTGGCCGTGCGGGCGGTGCCGGATCGGGTTCTGTGGGTCGGCGTGGCTGCTGCGGTGCTCGTGCCGGGCGCGCTGGTGTGGTCCTCCCGGAGCGCGGAAGCGTTGCTGTGGGCCCCGGCCATCGCGGCGGTCGTCGGCGGCGTTGCGGCCGTGTCGCCGGGTCGCGACCGCACCGGCGTGACCGAGCTGATCGCAGGTGGCTGCGCCGCGGTGTCGTCGATCATGACGCTGGGCGTCCTCGTCGTGGCCGGCCAGGTCGATGCTGCGACTGCGTCCGCGGGTGCCGCCACCGTGGGGGAGGCACTGGCGCTGGTCGCGTTGATCGTCGTCGCCGTCCGCGTCGGGACCCCGCGCGGGACCCTGGCGGTGGCAGCTCTGGGCACGGTGGCGATCGCGACCCTCAACGTCCGGTTCGACGGCCAGGCGACCACCTACGAGCGCATGATGGGCACGCTGCTCTGGGGCGTGGCCGGCCTCGCCGCCACGGCCGGGGGACGTCACCTTCGGAGGCAGGACGAGCGTCGGGCGGCGGCGCTGCGGGAGGCGAAGCGTGCCCAGCGCCTCGTCCTGGCCCGCGACCTGCACGACTTCGTCGCCCACGACGTGAGCGCCGCGCTGGCCCAGGCGCAGGCGGGGCAGGTCCTCGGTGCGGGCGACGACCGGGTGATGGGGGCGTTCAGGTCGATCGAGGAGTCGGCCCAGCGTGCCCTGCGGTCGATGGACCGGACGCTCCGCATGCTCCGCGAGCTCGAGGCGGAGCTGCCCGCCGGGCCGCGGCCCGCCGTCTCGCCCCCGGACCTGTCCGACCTTCCCGCCCTGGTGGAGCGGTTCGAGCCCCCGGGCGGCGGTGACGTCCACCTGGAAGTCGACCCGGAGCTCGACGGGCTCGACGCGCCGTGGCTGCCGCCCGAGGTCAGCACGACCTTGTACCGGGTGGCCGTCGAAGCCCTCACGAACGTCCGCCGTCACGCGCCGGGCGCCGCCCACGTGCGGGTGGCGCTGGCCCGCCGCGCCCGGCACGACGGAACGGTGCTCGTCGAGCTGTCGGTCGCCGACGACGCACCTCGATCGCCGGCGCCGAGAGGCGCCTCGCGGCGTGGCGGGTCAGGCCTTCCCGCGTTGGCGGACCGCATCGAGGCGTTGGGCGGGACGTTCGACGCCGGTCCAGGGAGCACGTGCGGGTGGTCGGTGCGCGCCGCAGTGCCGTTCGAGCCGCAGGTGGGACGGCAATGAACCCGATCCGGGTCCTGATCGCCGACGACCAGCAGAGCATTCGGGCGGCGTTCCGCATCATCCTCGAGGCGCAGCCGGACATCAGCGTGGTCGGTGAGGCGCAGGACGGGGTGATCGCGGTCGAGCAGGCGCGCCGGCTGCGTCCCGACGTCGTCCTGGTCGACGTGCGCATGCCGCGGATGGACGGTCTCGAGGTGACGAGAGCGCTCGCCGGGGCCGATGTCACCGACCCGATCCGCGTCGTCGTCGTGACGACCTTCGACATCGACGAGTACGTCCACACCGCACTGCGGAACGGGGCGTCGGGCTTCGTCCTGAAGCGCTCCAGCCCGGCGCTCCTCGCCGAGGCCGTGCGGGCCGCGGCGTCCGGCGACGCCCTGCTCAGCCCCCAAGTGACCGTCCGCCTGCTCGAGCACTTCTCGCCCGCGCCGCCCCCGGAGCTGCCGGGCGGCGAGGTTCTGACGGCGCGCGAGACCGACGTCGTCCGCCTGGTCGCGCTGGGGAAGACCAACGCCGAGATCGCAGCGGCCCTGCACATCGCCGCGGGAACGGTGAAGAACCACATCGCGAGCATCCACCGGAAGCTCGGGACGAGGAACCGCGTGGGCATCGCGAGCTGGGGGTGGGGGACGGGGACAGCGGCGCGGTGACCTGGTCCAACGCCGCGGCCGCGGTCGCCACGCGCACCGTCGCTGTCATGGAGATGCCTCGGTCACCGTGCTGCGGCGTCTGCCGTCGCGGCGGATGCGGGTGACACCGTGCTGTCGGCGTTCGAGGTCGAGCTGGCGGCGGCGGACCTTCAACAGGTCGGTGCGCGTGCAGATGCCGACGAGTTCTGTGCAGTCGACGACGGGGACGTGCTCGACGTGCTCGTCGACCATGATCCGGAGCGCGTGTTGCGCGCTGTCGCCGGGATGCACCGTGACGACGTCTCTGGTGGCGTGGTCGACGAGCGGCTCACGGTCCGCCCAGCTTCCCCGGAGGATGTCGCCCCTGGCGATGATGCCGACGAGCCGCCTGTCGTCGACGAGCGGGTAGGCGCCGTGTCCGCCGGCAGCGAAGCGTCCCCGAGCCTCGCCGACCGTGGCGTCCGCGGGCAGGGTGTCGACCGCCGTCGTCATGATGTGGGCGACCGGGGTGCCGGCGAAGGGATCGACGCCGTAGTGCCGGCCGATGCGCAGGCCCCGCCGCCGCAGCTTCTCCGTCATCAGGCTGTCCTCGTTGACCGCCGAGTACACGAGATCGGCGACGACGCTGGCCAGCATCAGCGGCAGGATCACTTCGTAGTCACGAGTCAGCTCGAAGACGAACACGATCGCGGCGAACGTCGCCTGCGTGGCCGCGCCGAACGTCGCTGCCATGGCGACGATCGCGAACGCACCGAGGGCGACGTCGGGCCCGGGCAACACGTCGTTGAGCGCAGCGCCGATCACGGTCCCGAAGGCCGAACTGATCAGCAGGATCGGTGCAAGCGTCCCACCGGACGTACCGGACCCCAGGGCCAGCCACCACGCGAGCAGCTTCCCGATCGCGAGGCCAGCGGCGGTGGCAACGGCCAGCCGGCCGCCGAGCACGTCGCCGATCACGTCGTATCCCACCCCGAGGGCACGTGGCACGAACAGCCCGACCGTGGCGAAGCCGGCCGCGCCGATCGCCGGGTGCCAGAACTCGCGGACCGGGAGTCGGCGGTAGAGGTCCTCCACGACGAACAGGCCCCGGCTGATCACGATCGCGAGCACGCCGCAGGCCACGCCGAGGAGCACGAACGCGGGGAGCACGTCGAGCCCGGCGAAGTCGTGTGCCGGTACGCGGAAAAGGGGGCCGTCGTCGAAGAGCAACGAGTGCATGCCGCCGGCGATCGAGCTGGCCACGACGAGTGGCACGAACGCCCGCACCGAGAACTCGAACAGCAGCAGCTCGATGGCGAGCACGACGGCGGCGAGCGGCGCGCCGAAGGTCGCCGACATGCCGGCCGCAGCGCCGGCGGCAAGGAGGATCTTGCGCTCCGAGGGCGTCACGGGGATGAGCTGGCCGAGGAGCGAGCCGACCGAACCGCCGGTGACGATGATCGGCCCCTCGGCGCCGAAGGGCGCGCCGGTCCCGATCGCGATGGCGGCGGAGATCGGCTTGGCGACCGCGGTGCGAGGCGCGATGCGACTCTGCTTGGTCAGCACGGCTTCCATCGCCTCGGGGATGCCGTGGCCGCGGATGACCGGTGACCACTTCGCCAACATGCTGATGACCAGCCCACCGACGATTGCGGCCACGAACAGCCAGGGGCCGGTGTCGAGCTCGGCAAGCGGGTGGCCCTCGGCCGAGAGCTCGTGGAACAGCGCAGCGTTGGTTATCAACTCGATGAGGTGCACCAGCACCCAGGCGGCGCCGCCGCCGGCGAAGCCGAGCACGGCGCCGATGACGGCGAGCAGCACCAGCCGACGAGTCGGTGTCGGAACGATCATCGTGACACGATAGTATCGTGAGGCGATGGTGCCTCACCGGGCCACCCTGACCGACGCCGACTTCGAGCGGCTCCTCGCCTTCCGCGACGGCTTGCGCCGTTTCCTGCACTGGAGCGACGACCAGGCCAAGGGTGTGGGTCTCACCGGCGCGCAGCACCAGCTCCTGCTCGCCGTCCGCGGGCACGGCTCGCCGCCGTCCATTCGAGAGGTCGCCGAGCACCTGCTGCTGCGGCACCACAGCGCGGTGGAGCTGGTCGACCGCGCCGAGGCGGCCGGTCTCCTCGAGCGCGTCGACGACCGCGACGATCAGCGCGTCGTGCGCCTTCGCCTCACGCCGACGGGCACCGAGAAGGTCGAGTCGCTCGCCGCAGCACACCTCGAAGAGCTCTCCCGCCTGCGCACCCGGTTCGCCACGCTCTGGGACGATCTCCCCGCCACACCATGAGGTCTGGCGCGCCGGGTCGGCCGGTGCTCATGCAGCCCTGATGCGCACGCAGCAGTAGCCGGGCTCGGGATCGAGCCGGGCATCGAGGCGATCGGCCGGCCCGATCCCTTCGAGGAGCCCGGCGAGGAGATCGAGGTTCATGCCGCACACGAGGCTGCGGTGCTCCTCGGCGAGGCGGTGGAACGGACAGTTGACGAGCGCGATCTCGCCCCGCGCGCCGACTGCGGGCTCGTAACCGTGACGGGAAAGGAGCTCGAGGACGGTGCGTCGCCGCGCCTCACGGGTCGTGAGCCGGCCCGTCGCGTCGGCTGCCTCCCTGCCGATGGCACGGCCTGCCGCCCGTGCGCTGGTGCTGAGGCACTCGGCGATCGGCGCCCCGGTGCGCTCCGCCTCGGCGATGGCGGTCGCCAGGAGCGACCCCGCCAGGTCGTAACGACGTTCGGGCACCGACGCGGACACCTCGCTCGTCGCTCGCCGATAGAGCTTGGCGGGCCGCCCCGCCCCCGGACCGGTGCGGCCCGTGGTGCGCTCGAAGGTGACCTCGACCACGCCCGCCTCCACCAGCTTGTCGAGGTGGAATGCCGCGACCGAGCGCGGCACGTCGAGCGCTGCCGACGCCTCGTCGCGGGTCACCCAGGCGCCCCGTCGCTCGGAGAGCAGTCGGTACAGGTCGCGCCGCAACGGCTGGTCCAAGGCGGCGATGCCGCTGATGCGCCGCTCGAGGTCCTCTGCCGGGTCCATGGTCAGAGTCTAAAACCTAAGAACCTTGACGGAACAACGAGCCCTCTCTAACGTCAAAGACACTGACTTATAGAGGAGGTTGCGATGTCCACCACGACCGCCGACCGAGCCGTCTCCCTCGGCACCGCCGAGCGTCGGCTCGGCGATCCGGCCTTCCAGGCCTTCACCCTGCTGCGCATCGGGTTCACCGTCGCCCCGATCCTGTTCGGGATCGACAAGTTCCTCGACTGGCTCGTGGACTGGCGCATCTACCTGGCACCGGAGATCAACGACCTGGTGCCCGGCAACGCCCACCAGGCGCTGCTCGCCATCGGGGTCATCGAGATCGTCGCTGGTCTCGTCGTCGCCCTCCGTCCCAGGTTCGGCGGCTACCTCGTCGCCGCGTGGCTCGCCGGGATCATCGTCAACCTGTTGCTGCAGGCCGACTTCTACGACATCGCCCTGCGCGATTTCGGGCTCCTGCTCGCGGCGTTGACGCTCGCCCGCCTGGCGACCGCCTTCGACCGGCGGCCCTCGAGGGTCTGACGGCAGTCGATCGTCTCCGCGTTGGTGTTGTCGGGTGGCGGGAGGCTGGGAGCATCCAGGTGGGCATGCTCCAGGCCCGCGCCACCCGAGGCGTCCCGTCTCGCACACCCGGAGCGGTTCCTGTCGCTGCACAGCCACCCCGTCACCATCGACCGGCGTCAGGGAGGCACTTGCTGCGACGCGTGCGGAGCGAGCGCAGGCCCGGGAACGACGGGCAGCTCGGAGAGTCCGCGCAGGACGAGCCCGTCACCGTGGCCCCAGTGCGGCTCGTCGACGCCGATGGCGAGGCGGAGGTCGGGGAAGCGGTGCAGCAGGGACCGGAGGGCGATCTGACCCTCCATCCGGGCCAGGGGCGCGCCGAGGCAGTGGTGGATGCCGTGGCCGAACGCCAGGTGCCGAGCCTCGGTCCGATCGATGTCGAGCACGTCGGCGTCGGTGTAGCGCGTCGGGTCGCGGTTGGCGGCCGCCAGGCAGATGACGACCTGCGCGCCGGCGGGGATCACCTCACCGATCTGCACGGGTTCGGTCGCGTAGCGGAAGGTCGAGTGGGGGACGGGTGGGTCGTACCGCAGGACCTCCTCGACGACCGCCGCGACCTTGTCGGGGTCGGCGCGCAGCTCTGCGAGCTGGGCAGGGTTGCGGAACAGGGCGACGACGCTGTTGCCGATGAGGCTGGTGGTCGTGTCGTGCCCGGCCACGATCAGCTGGAAGATCGTGGAGAGCAGCTCCTGGGTGGTGAGGCGCTCGTCGCCGTCACGGGCACTGATCAACCCGCTGACCAGGTCGTCGCCGGGGGCGGCCCGCTTGGCCTCGACCAGCGCCTCCAGCATGGCCACGACGGCGTCCGACGCCTCCTTGGCGCGTGCGTACTCGTCTGCCGTCGCGGTGGGGACGAGCAGGGCCGTGAGGCCAGCGCCGAGCGAGGCCCGGTCCGGCTCGGGCACGCCGAGCAGCTCGCAGATGACCGTGAACGGCAGCGGGAAGGCGAGGGTGCCCACCAGATCGACCCGGGCGTCAGGTCCGTGTGCCGCGATGTCGTCGAGCAGACCGTAAACGATGGCCTGCACGCGGGGGCGCAGCGCCTCGATCCTGCGGGGGGTGAAGGCGGCCGACACGAGACGGCGGAGCCGGGTGTGGTCGGGCGGGTCGACGCTGAGCATGTGCCGGGCGAACGCCCGCCCCGGCAGTCCCTCGGCCACCACGCCGGCGCCCGTGGCGAGCGCGGCGTGCATGTCCTTGGAGAGTCGCGGGTCGTTGAGCGCAGTCCGTGCCTCGTCGTAGCGGACGACGAGCAAGGCGTCGTGCCCGTCGGCCAGCGTCACCGCATGCACCGCGCCGAGCTCGCGCACCTGCGCGAACAGGGGGAACGGATCGTCCCTGTCGTACGACCCCCACGCCGCCATCGCCTCGATGGTCATCGTCGGTCGCCCGCATCGCGCGCTGCAAGGGTCACGAGCTCCGCCTCCTGCTCATCGGCCAGGTCCTCGGACGCCGAGGCGGACGCGGACGGCCTGTACCCGTTGCAGGCCATTGTGCTCCTTCCCCGGGAGCCCGTACAGCGCGGATCGAGAATGCGCCCCGATCGCCGGCACCGCCCCGTTCGCGGCAGAGTGGAGCCGTGCGACGACCACCGACCGCCGTCCGGGGCGCGAGCTGATGCGCTCGCTCGGCGCCTTCTACGAGCATCAGGTCCTGCCACGTGTCATCGACCGCGTGTGCGGGGTCGGCGAGATCGGCGACCTGCGGGCCCGTGTCGCCGAGGGGTTGCACGGCGACGTGCTCGAGATCGGGTTCGGTTCGGGGCTCAACCAGCCCCACCTGCCCGCCACGGTCCGCCGCGTGCTGGCCGTCGACCCGGCGGTCACGGGCCGGCGCCTGGGCGCGCGCCGGCTGGCCGCCAGCGACATCCCGGTGGAGTTCATCGGCCTCGACGGCGAGGACATCCCGCTGCCGGACGAGTCGGTCGACAGTGCGCTCAGCACCTTCACCCTCTGCACGATCCCCGATGTCGCCGTCGCCCTGCGCGAGGTGCACCGCGTGCTGCGCCCCGGCGGGCAGCTGCACTTCCTCGAGCACGGGCTCTCACCCGACGTGCGCGTCGCGAAGTGGCAGCACCGCCTCACGCCGCTCCAGCGCCGGATCGCCGGCGGGTGCCACTTCGACCGTCGCATCGACGAGATCGTCGCCGACGCGGGCTTCGAGGTCGTCTCCCTCGACAACCACTACCTCAAGGGCAGCCCGAGGACGCCCGGCTACCTCTACGAGGGCGTCGCCCGGAAGCCATGACCACGAGCCCACGACCGGAGCCTCCGTTGACGCCAGCCCTTCCGCCCCCGCCCGCCCGCTCGTTCGCCAGCGACAACGCGGCCGGGGCCTCGCCCGAGGTGATCGCCGCCATCGCTGCCGCCAACGAGGGGACCGCGCTCGCCTACGGCGACGACGACTGGACCCGGCGGGCGTCCCAGGCGTTCCGCGACCTGTTCGACGCCCCCGTCGAGTCGCTGCTGTGCTGGAGCGGCACCGGCGCCAACGTGGCCGGCCTCGCCTCCGTGCTCCAGCCGTGGCAGGCGGTCGTCAGCACCGAGTCGGCCCACCTCGTCGTGGACGAGTGCGGGGCGCTCGTCCGCTTCGCCGGCGTCAGCGTCGTCCCCGTCCCGCACGAGCACGGCAAGCTCGCGCCCGAGGCCATCGACCCCTACCTGCAGTGGCTCGGCAGCGAGCACCACCCGCAGCCCGCCGCGGTGTCCATCACCCAGTCGACCGAGATGGGCACCCTCTACACGGCGGACGAGATCGCCGCGGTGTGCGAGCGCGCCCACGCCAACGACCTGCTCGTGCACGTCGACGGCGCCCGCATCGCCAACGCGGTCGCCGCCGCGGGCAGCGACGTCCGCACGATGATCCGCGACACCGGCGTCGACCTGATGACCTTCGGCATGACCAAGAACGGCGCCGTGTCCGGCGAGGCGATCGTCTACCTGCGCCCGGCGCTGGCGGAACGGGCGGCGTTCGTGCGCAAGCAGGCCGGCCAGCTGGCGTCGAAAAGTCGCTTCCTCGCCGCCCAGGCGCTTGCTCTGCTCGAGGACGATCTGTGGGTGCGCAACGCCACCCACGCCAACGCCATGGCCGCCGAGCTCGCCCGGTCGGTCGCCGGCATTCCCGGGGTCGAGGTCGTGGCGCCCCCGGAGGTGAACGCCGTCTTCGTCACGGTGCCGGCCGCGGCCATCGAGCCGCTGCAGGACTGGTCGTTCTTCTGGGACTGGGACCGTCCGGCCTCGGTGGTGCGGTGGATGACGAGCTTCGCCACGACGGCCGAGGACGTCGAGCGGTTCGCCGCCGGCGTGCGGGCGATCGTCGCCGACCACCACGTGACTGCGGGGTGAGCCCGCGCCGATGAGTTCGGCGCCGTGCCGCGGTCTGAGTCGGTGACCCGACCCTGACCGGAGGAGCGAACCGCATGACCGCACCCGTCGACCTGCGACCCGCGGCCCGCACGATGGCCGACCTCGTCCGAGGCATCCCCGACGGGATGCTCGGCGCGCCCACGCCGTGCCCCGCCTATTCGCTGGGCGACCTGGTCGACCACGTCGGGGGCCTGGCGCTCGCGTTCACGGCGGCGGCGGCGAAGGACACGGGCGCGACGGCGGCGCAGGGCCCGTCGGGCGACGCCTCGCGCCTGGGCGACGACTGGCGCGAGCGCATCCCCGCCGACCTGGAGAGGCTGGCCGCCGCCTGGCAGGACCCGGTGGCGTGGCAGGGTATGACCCAGGCGGGTGGCCTCGACCTGCCCGGGGACATCGCCGGGTTGGTCGTTCTCGACGAGCTCGTCATCCACGGGTGGGACGTCGCCCGGGCCTCCGGGCAACGCTTCGCGTGCGATCCCGGCCTGCTGGAGGTCGTCCACCAGTTCGTGGACGGCTTCGCCGAGCCGGGCCAGGAGGCGGCACGCGACGGCCTCTTCGGGCCCGTGGTCGAGGTCCCCGACGACGCCGCCCTGCTCGACCGCGTGCTGGGCCTCACCGGCCGAGCGCCGACGTGGGCGCCGCCGCCCGGTCCGTAGCATCACCACCATGACGAGCGCCTCCATCGGGGACATCACCATCGGCTACGACGACACGGGGCAGGGCGACGCGCTCGTGCTGGTCCACGGCCACCCGTTCGACCGGTCGATGTGGCGGCCGCAGGCCGAGCACGTGGCGGCGGCCGGATGGCGGGTGGTCGTCCCCGACCTGCGGGGCTACGGCGAGACCACGGTCGTGCCCGGTGCCACGACGCTCGACGTGTTCGCCGGTGACGTCATGGGGCTGCTCGACCACCTCGGCATCGACCGGTTCGTCCTCGGCGGCCTGTCGATGGGCGGCCAGATCGCCATGGAGATCGTGCGCCTCCGACCGGAGCGGATCCGTGGCCTGCTCCTGGCCGACACGACCCCCCGAGCCGAGACCGACGAGGGCAAGGCGGAACGCCACCGGGTGGCGGACCGGCTGCAGGCCGAGGGCATGGCCGACCATGCCGAGGAGCTGCTGCCCCGCATGGTCAGCGCCCAGACGCTGGCCGAACGCCCAGCGGTGGCCGAGCACGTGCGCACCATGATGACGGCCGCGCCGGCAGAGGGCGCAGCGGCGGCCCTGCGGGGGCGCGCCGAGCGGCCGGACTACCGCGCCACCCTCGAGGGCCTGACGGTGCCGACGCTGGTGGTGGTGGGCACCGAGGACGCCTTCACACCGGTCGCGGTGGCCGAGGAGATGCACGAGGGCATCCCGGGCTCGAGCCTGGCGGTCATCCAGGGAGCCGGGCACCTGCCCAATCTCGAGCGTCCCACCGAGTTCGACGAGGCGCTCGACAACCTGCTGCGATCGGTGGCCACGACGGGGTGACCGCCCGATCCGGCGGGTGTGCCGGTCGTCGCGGCCGGTCGCGCTCTGCTCGCCGACGCCGTCGCTCGCGCCGGCGATGCGACCTGCCCGGTCGCGAGGGCGCGCCGGTCAGGCGGCGCGGACGGGTGGGGACCAGTCGGCGTCGAGCAGCCGCCGGGCGATGGTGGCCATGATCTGTGCGGCGTGCTCCTTGGCGCGCGTCGCCAGCGGCCCCGACCAGCGGTCGTCGACGCTGCGAGCCCACAGCTGGTACCAGCGGTCGCAGTGCTCGAGGCGCAACGGCTCGAGAGCGTGCAGGTGGGCGTGCACGGCGAGCAGCGCGCCGCGGTAGCCGGTCTCGCCCAGCAGCACCCGGCACCAGTAGTCGATCAGGCGGGGGATGTGCTCGGCCCAGTCGACCTCGGCGACCTCGCCGAAGACGGGCTCGAGCAGGTCGTCGAAGACGACCTCGCGGTAGAAGCCGACGACGAGGTGGTGGATCTGCGAGCGGGAGTCGAGGTCGCCCGTGTGCGGCGTGCTGGCCATGCACCAGTATTTCTAGCAAACCCTGCGTGAAAACAGGTCAGTCGCCGGTGGCGGCCGGCTCGACGTGGCACCGCAGCCGGCAATGGGCCCGCCGGGGGTCGTGCGGTTCGAGCTCGTCGATGGTCAGCCCGTCGATCGACTCGGCGATGCCATACGCCATGCCGAGGTGGATCTCGCACACCGTGTCGGGGTCGGCGAGCGCGACCGAGGCGAACGGGCAGTGGCGCAGAGTGATGTCGGCGCCGTCGTCGACCGTGTCGACCACCGGGTCGAAGCCGTGCCGCGCCATCTGGTCGACCAGGGTGCTGATGCTGTCACCGGTGGCGCCCGTGCCGAGCCGGCGGCGACGACCGACCCGCCGGCCGACCTCGACGGCGGTCGTCCCGGTGCGCACCATCTCGGTCAACCACAGCGACAGGCGCTCGTAGGGCCCGGCGACGCCCCACCGGCTCTCGGCCGCCGGGTGCAGCGCGTACTGCAACCGGGGCCGCCCTCGACCGGTCGGTGCCGCGGGTTCCTCGGTGACGAGGTCGGCGTTCACGAGCTTGGCGAGGTGCTGGCGCACGGCGTTGTGGTTGAGGCCCACGTGATCGGTGAGCGCGGCGACGCCCACGGGCTCGGCCGCGTCGGCGATGAAGCGGAAGATGCGGTAGCGGGTCGGGTCGCCGAGGGCCCGAGCCTGCTTCTGGAGCGTCGTCATGATCTCGCCTCCTCCGCCGGGCGACGGTCCGACACTACCCGCCCCGGGCGGTGGACCCTGGCGTCGACCGGTCTTTATCTAGTAAAGACTATAAGTATGACTTCCATCGACGCACGCGAGGCAGTGGGTGAGGGCGTGGGCGGCAGCGGGTTCGCCGCGCCCCCCGGCATGATGCGGGCCGTCGTCCTCGGGTCGCTCATCGGCATCGTGGCGGCCTTCGCCTTCGTCGGCGGCGGCATGTACCTCGCGGGCATGGGCACCTCGGGGGCGCTGGCCGTCGGCGGCATGGCGGCCTTCTGGGGCGGGCTCGGGTTCGGCTCGATGTTCGGCGGCGTGTGGAACATGACCCGCAACGAGGAGCACTAGGCCGGGGGATCCTCCCGGCGCCAGGCGAGACCGCCAGGTGGGGGACGATCTGGGTAGGGTTCTGCCACCGGCCGTGCGCGGCGGTGGCGACCCGCGCAGCGAGCCGCCCTCCCGCACCCGGCCTTCCGTTCTCCCCTGGAGGTCACATGCCTGCCGACCAGACGACTGGCACCACCCACGCGAGCAAAGACGAGACCGGGCGCCGGCTCGTCGCCGAGCTCGACTCCGCGCGGGCGCACGCCCGGCGCATCCAGGACGAGTACGAAGCCCTGCTCGCCGACCCGGCCGTCATCCAGGAAGACCGCGACGCGACCCGCATCCTGCTCGAGGGCGCCCGCGAGGCGGTCGCCGCCGCCGAGCGGGCGGTCGAGCGCCACCGGTCGGGCACCTACGGGCGGTGTGCGCGCTGCGGTGCGGAGATCCCGGCCGAGCGGCTCGAGGCGGTCCCCGAGGCCGACACGTGCGTGTCGTGTAGCTGAGCCCGGCGCGCCCGACGGCGCGCAGAAAACTGCACGACCTGTGCAACTAGGGTCCGGGCCGTGACCGCCCGCCGACCCGCCCCCGAGCCCGGCTCGCGGGAGAGGGCCGCTGCGGCGCGCACGTGTGCGGGCATCCGCCTCGAGCTTCTCCTGGCGCTCGAGGTCTTCGGGCTCGCGGGCCTCGCGTTCACCCGCCCGATCCTCGACAGCTTCGGCCGGGCCCCCGAGACGTTCCTCGCCCGGGGTGCCTCCGGATCCGATGTCGTGCTGTTCGCCGTGGCGGTGGCCGTCATCCCCACCCTCGTCCTGGCGGTCGTGGGCGCGGCGGCGCGCGCCGCCGGCACGCGCGTGCGCGCTGCGGTGCACCTGGGGGCGGTGGGGCTGCTCGGTGGCCTGGTGGCGTGGCGCTTCGGTACGGACGCTTCACCCTGGGCGCCGCCGCTGCTCGTCGGCGCCGGCGTCGTCGCCGGCGCGTGCCTGGTCGTCCTCCGCCACCGGGTGCGCCCCACCGCGACCTACCTGCGCTACCTGGGCGCCGCCTCGGTCGTGTTCGTCGTGCAGTTCCTCGCCTTCTCGCCGGCCGCACCGCTGGTGACCGGCGGCGGCGACGCGATGCCGTCGGGCACCGGCGAGGCGGCGCAGGCCGCGCGCGACGGCGAGCTGCCGCCCATCGTGGTCCTGGTCGTCGACGCGCTGCCGACCGTCAGCCTGCTCGACGGCGCGGGACAGATCGAAGGCGACCTGTTCCCCCACCTCGCCGAGCTGGCCGACGACTCCACCTGGTACCGCAACCACACCACCACCAGCGCGTGGACCTTCCAGGCGGTGCCGACGCTGCTCAGCGGCCGTCTGCCCGCCGATCCCAGCCCGCTGCCCGACGCCACGTCCTACCCGGACAACCTGTTCACCCTGTTCGACACGACGCACGACATCACCGCCGTGGAGCAGATCTCACGCCTGTGCCCCGCCGAGATCTGCCCGCCGTCGGACGGCAGCGCGGTGACGGCGATGCTGGGCGACGCCGCCGACTGGTGGCGCGGGGCGCTGGACACCGAGCCCCGCGACGGCGCCCGCATGCTGCCCGGGGCGCTGCAGCCCGACCGGGCCGACGAGCTGACGTCGTGGATCGCCGAGCAGGACTTCACCCCCGGCGGCGCGCCCGGGCTGTGGTTCCACCACGTGATCCTGCCCCACGACCCCTGGGTCGTGGTCGACGACATGTCGCCGTACGCCGGCGTCGAGGCCGAGCCCTACGGGTTGTTCCTCCACGCGTTCTGGGGCGAGGTCGGCGCGGACGTGGCGCGGCAGCGGCACCTGCTTCAGGCCCAGGCGGTCGACCGGGCCCTCGGCCAGCTCACCGACGAACTGCGCGCCGCAGGTGCCTACGACGACGCGCTGATCGTGGTGGTCGGCGACCACGGCGAGGCCTACACCCCCAACCGGCCGATGCGGGGCATGACGCCCGCCCAGTACGAGCAGGTGGCCTGGACACCGCTCGTCGTGAAGGCGCCCGGCCAGGACGTCGGCGTCGTCGACGACGCCAACGTCTGGAACACCGACGTGCTGCCCACCATCGCCGAGCTCGCCGGGCTCGACCTGTCGTGGGACATCGACGGCGTACCCGCCAGCCAGGCCGGTGCTGCCCGCGCCCCGGGCGACAAGCGCCTGCTCGGAAGTGAGCTGCACGAGATCGACCCGGCCGAGGGCAGCTCCTTCATCGAGCTCGACGGGCGTGCCGGGTTCGACCGGGTCCTCGCCGCCGATCCCGTGGAGGGCGAGGGCGACCACGCCGTGTGGCAGCGCACCGACCACGGCGGCCTGGTCGGCCAGAGCGTCGACCAACTGGCCGTCGAGGAGGACGGCGTCGGCACGCTCAGGGTCGAAGGGCTGGACCGCATCGAGCGCCGGGGCGACGACCCACCCTTGCTCGAGCTCGTCGCCTCGTGCAGGTTGCGGCCCGAGCAGGTGGTGGCGGTGACGGTCAACGGCGTCGTGGCGGCGGTGGCGCCGGTGCAACAGCCCGGGCCGGGGGCACCGGAGGGCGACACGGTGGTGCACGCGCTGCTGCTGCCCGACGCGTTCACGGCCGCCAACGACGTGAACGCGTACCTGGTCGAGGGCCCACCGGGGGGCGAGACCCTGCACCTGCTCACGGTCATCGGTGCGTGACCCGGGGCCGCAGCGCGCTCAGTGGGCCGGCAGCGGGTGGCGGTTGTCCCACAGCATCTTCACGGCCACGAACACCAGCAGGGCGGCGAACATCCAATCGGACGCCTGCTCGTCGAGGTCGACGGAGATCTGCGACGCCAGGAACGATGACAGCACACCCGACAGGCCGACGATGGCGGCGACGCGCAGATCGGCGTTGCGCCGCCGGACGTTGCGCTGCGTGCCCACCAGCGCGGTGGGGATGATCACCGCCAGGGACGAGCCCTTGGCCACCGCGGCGGGGATGCCCAGGAACACCGTCATGGCCGGCACCATGACCACGCCGCCGCCCACGCCCAGCAGCCCGGCCGTCGTCCCGGCCACGACGCCGGTGACCACCAGGGCCAGTGCCGTCCACAGGGTCAGGTCGGGTCGGCCGGTGGCGTCACCGGTGTCGATCACCATGCGGGCCGCGGTGAGCAGCATCACGCACGCGAAGGCGATGGCCAGCGCCCGCTGGGGAACGACGTGCAACAGGTGGGTGCCGATGCGGGCGCCGACGCCCGCGGAACCCACGATCAGCAACAGGGACGCCGCCCAGTCGACCTTGCCCTCCAGGGCGTAGCCCACCACGCCGGCGAGCGCGATGGGCACGATCGCGGCCAGCGACGTGCCGTGCGCGAGTCGCTGGCCCATGGCGAGCACGATGACCAGCGCCGGCACCATGAGGACGCCGCCGCCAACACCGAACAGCCCGGACAGGAAGCCGGCAGCCAGGCCCACGACGACGATCTTCGCCAGGGGGACCCGGGACGCGTCGGCGCCTGCCGGTTCGGCGCCCGCCCCGGCGGCGCGGTCGGAGGGGGTGGGGTTCGGGGTGGCGTCGGCGGCGCCCGGCATCGATGGCTCCTCCGTCAGTCCCCGTCGCCCCACAGGGCCCGGACGGTCGAGAACACCTTCTGGTTGTGGGAGAACTCGATGACGTTGCCGTCCGGGTCCTCCAGGGCGCAGATGTAGCCGATGTGCTCGGCCATGTCGCGGGGCTCCCAGTGCAGGCGCCCCATCGCGCGCCCCCGTTCGGCGATGACGTCGACGTCGGCGCGTTCCGGCACCTCGATGCCGATGTGGGCGAACGGGGCCAGTGTGGGTGCGGGCCGGCCCGGCTCCTGGCCGAAGCGCGCCGCCTCGTCCGGCGGGAACTCGGCGAACACCAGGACGAACGGATCACGTGACTGCCGGTCGTTCGACAACCAGGCGCTGCGCCCGTTGGCGTCCTCGTTGCGGGCGACGACGGTCAGCGGGGTGAGCGACGTGTAGAACGCGATCGTGCGGTCGAGGTCCGAGCACGGCAGGGCGACATGGGTCAATCGGGGCTCGGACAACCTCGGGGCGGATGCGTCGGGCATGGGTGGCTCCTGGGTCCTGCTGCCCCGGTCCCCCGGGCGCCTCCCGGCGCCGGCGGGCGGCGGCGACGTCGGCTGGTCGGCTCGTCGGCCGTGAGGGTAGCGAGCGATTGTGCTGCCGCGAGGTGCCGTCTCCGGTGGTTGCCACGCCACGTCGCGTATCGTGCCGGCATGACGGCTCGCTGGCCCCGGGTGGCGGTCACGCGCGCGATGCCGGGCGACGCGCTCGACCGCCTCCGCGCCGTCGCCGAGGTCGTGGTCTGGCCCCATCGCCGGCCCCCGTCGCCCGAGGAGCTGCGCACGCTGGCCGCGGGTGCGACGGGCCTGGTGACGATGCTCACCGACCGGGTCGACGCGGCGCTGCTGGACGCATGCCCCGATCTGCAGGTCGTGGCCAACATGGCGGCGGGCCACGACAACCTCGACGTCCCCGAGCTGACCCGCCGCGGCATCCCCGTGGGTACCACGCCGGGCGTCCTCACCGAGAGCACGGCCGACCTCGCGTGGGCGCTGATGCTCGCCGCCGCCCGCCGCCTGCCCGAGGCAGCCGCCGCGGTCCGAGACGGCGAGTGGGTGACGTGGGAGCCCGACTGGTTGCTGGGGGTCGACGTGGCGGGCGCCACTCTGGGCATCGTCGGCTACGGCCGCATCGGCGCCGCCGTGGCCCGCCGGGCCGCGGGGTTCGGCATGGAGGTGCTGGCCTGGAACCGCACGCCCCGCACGGCGACGGGGGTCACCTTCGTCGAGCTGGACGAGCTGGTGCGCCGGTCCGACGTCGTGACGCTGCACTGCGCGCTCACCGACGAGACCCGCGGCCTCATCGGTGCCGCCGAACTGCGGGCGATGAAGCCGACGGCGGTGCTGGTCAACACCGCCCGGGGGCCCATCGTCGACCAGGGGGCGCTGCTCCGGGCGCTGGAGACGGGCGAGATCCGGGCGGCTGGCCTCGACGTGGCCGTCCCCGAACCGCTGCCTCCCGACGACCCGTTGCTGTCGCTGCCCAACTGCCTGGTCGTGCCGCACATCGGCTCGGCCACCGTGACGACCCGGTCGAGGATGGCGGGCATGGCTGTCGACCACGTGCTCGCGGTCCTCGCGGGAGACCCGCCGCCGCACTGCGTCAACCCCGAGGTGCTGGCGTCCGGGCCATGAGCGCGACGCTCCTCGCGCCGCTCCCGCCCTCGGCAGGGCCACCGGTGGCCACGGCTGGCCGAACGGTCCGTGGCGCGGCGGGCACTCTCTGAATTGACCCAAAGTCAATCGGCGCCCGGGGCCACTAGGGTCGGCGCGGTGGCTGGGGATGACGTGAAGACGACGCGGGCGCGAGACGGGCAGCCACCGGAGGCACCGTCCGACGCCGACACGGCGGACGAGACCACGAACGGTTCCGGTCGCCGCCACCGCCTGCGGTCCGAGGCGCTCCTCGCTCTGGAGATCTGCGGCCTCGCGGCCCTGGCGTTCACGCGGCCGATCCTGGACAGCTTCGGCCGCGCGCCCGAGACGTTCCTGGCCCGCGGCGCCGCGCCGCTCGACGTCATCCTCTTCGCCCTGCTGGTGGCGACGGTGCCGACGGTGGTGATCACCGGCGTCAGCGCCGCGACCGGTCTCGTGGGCGCGCGCACGCGCTGCCGCGCCCACCTGGCCGCCGTCGGACTGCTCGGCGGCGTCGCCGTCTGGCGCCTCGGCTCGGACGCCGCGCCGTGGGGGCCGGCGGTGCTCGTGCTGGCGGGTGTGGCCGGCGCCGCGATCCTGGTCGTGGTGCGCACCAAGCTGCCGTCGGCGGCCAGCTACCTCCGGCTCCTCGGTGCCGCGTCGGTGGTGTTCGTGGTCCAGTTCCTGGTGCTGTCGCCGACAGCGTCGCTGGCGACCGGCGGCGGCTCCGGCGGTACCGACACCGAGGCCGCCCGGGCGGTGGCCGCCGCCACCGGTGACGACCCGCCGCCCATCGTGGTCGTCGTGGTCGACGCGGTCGCCACCTCGAGCCTGCTCGACGGGTCCGGGAACATCGACGCCGACCTCTATCCCGAGCTCGCATCCCTCGCCAGCGGCGCGACCTGGTACCGCAACCACACCACCACCAGCTCGTGGACGTACGAGGCGGTCCCCGCCATGCTGACCGGCCAGCTGCCGAAGGGCGTGGTGCCGGACGTCAGCGAGTACCCCGACAACCTCTTCACCCTGTTCGCCGAGTCCCACCGCATCGAAGCGGTGGAGCAGATCACCCGCCTGTGCCCGGCCGACACCTGCCGCACCGACGACGGGGCGGCGCTCCCGGGGCTGCTGGGCGACGCCGTCGGCTGGTGGCGGGGAGCGCTCGACACCGGCACGGAGGGAGCGCAGATCCTGCCCGGCGTGCTCGAGCCGGATCGCGGCGACGAGTTCGCCCGGTGGATCGACCGGCAGGATTTCTCGCCCGGCTCCCCGCCGGGCCTGTGGTTCTACCACCTGGTCATGCCGCACGAGCCGTGGGACGTCCTCGACGACGGCACCCGGTACGACGGCTTGGCCGAGGAGCCGCACGGCCTCTGGATGCACGCCTACTGGGGCGAGACCGGCGCCGACGTCGCCGAGCAGCGGCACCTCCTCCAGACCCAGGCGGTCGACCGCATGCTCGGCGACCTCTTCGCCGAGCTGCGG
>JAFGPU010000507.1 GCA_016936035.1 Acidimicrobiales bacterium | reverse complement strand
GTGCTCAACGACACCGGCTTCGACGTGGCCCCGGACGGCTCGTTCGAGATCACGGTCGGCGGGCCGCCCCGCGAGCGGGGTTGGCTGCCACTGGCCGCCGACGCCTCCCGCCTGACGGTGCGCCACTACTGGGAGCAGCCCACGTCGCCCAACGTCCCGCCGCCGGCCGACCTCGCCCTCACCATCGACCTGGTCGAGGGCGACGTGCCCGCCGCGCCGCCGGCGCCCACCGACGGCTCGGTCGCCGCCGCCGTCCGCCGCCTGGCCACCTACGTGCGCAGCCGCACGATCGAGACGATGGCCAAGCCCGGCGAGGGCGACGCGCCCGCGTTCGTGTCGCGTGTGCCGCACGAGTTCCCGCCCCCGGTGCCGCCGGGCGACCACGCGCTGGCCGCCGCGGACGCGGCCTACAGCATGGCGCCCTTCCTGCTCGGCCCCGACGACGCCCTGGTGATGCGGGCCCGCTGGCCGCGCTGCCGGTGCGCCAACGTGTCGCTCTGGAACCGCCAGCTGCAGACGTTCGACTACCTGCGCCGGCCGGTGAGCCTCAACCGGGCCCAGGCGGTGGCCGGGCCGGACGGCACCGTCACCGTGGTGATCGCCCACCGCGACCCGGGCGTGCCCAACTGGCTGTCGACCGAGGGCCGGCCGTTCGGGCTGGTGTTCTGGCGCTTCATGCTGCCGGAGGGCCCGATCGACACCCCGGCCGCCGAGGTGGTGCCCGTCGACTCGCTCGGTTGAGGCGTCGCCTCAGCCGTCCTCGGCCGGGATGTCGAAGGTGGCCATGTAGACGGCCAGGCCGGCCCGCAGGGCGTCGGCGTCGAAGCCCCACTCGGCCGCCGTGTAGTGGTGCACGCCGTGCTTGCCCCGCGGCTTGGCCTCCAGGTAGCGGGCGATGGCCGCCCGGTGCTCGGCGGTGAGCTCGCGCCCGATCGACGCGTAGGCGCCGGCGATGGCGCCGACCGGGTCGTCCATCAGGTTCGCGAAGCGCACGTCGCCGTAGGTGCCGGGCAGCGAGCCGTCCCGGCGCCGGCGGGCGATGGCGTCGAGCGCGTCGGTGAACAGGGCGCCGATGAGCGCGGCGAGCACGTCCAGGTCGATGCTGTCGGTGCGCAGCCACTGGACCATGGCGGTGGTGCTGACCGTCGAGGGCATCGTGCGGGCGGGATCGCGGTGCGTCAGCACCACGCAGGCGTCGGGGTAGGCGGCCAGCAGGTCGTCGAGCATGAAGACGTAGCCGGGCGTCTTCAGCAACCATCGCCGCGGCGGGCGGCCGTGCTGCACCGCCTGCAGCACCGCCCGGTGGAAGGCCAGGTCGGCGGCCACGTCCGGCACCCAGCCACCCTGGTCGGTGAGCACCATCGACCAGTGGCTGCCGGCGAACGACGGCGCGCTGATCGTGATGCACTCGACGGGCAGGTCGGCGCGCAGCTCGTGGATGGCGGCGAACTCGGGTTGCACGTCGGCCCACAGCTCCTGCTCGGCTTCGGTCATGGCCCGGCGGGCGTCCTCGCCCACCCCCGGCGGCAGCGCGGGGTGCAGCACCTCGGTCGCCACCGGCGTGCGCAGCCCGGGATCGAGCCCGAGCAGCTCGAACAGGATCGTCGTGCCCGACCGGGCCGGGCCCGTGACGACCAGCGGCGCCTCGATCACCTCCTCGGCGATCGACGGGTCGCGCCGGCGGCGCTCGGCCAGCAGCAGGCGGGTGCGCAGGCACCGGAGGAGCTCCTCGCGGGTCATCATCCGGCCGACGGTGTGCAGCTCGCTGCCGTTCACGGCGTCGACCAGGGACCGCAGGCGTCCCTCCCAGTCGCCGTCACCGAGGTCGCCCGGGTCGCCGACGCCGGTGGAGGCGCGGGCGTGGTCGATCAGCTCGCCGGCGTCGATCGGCACCATCCGCCGGGCGCCACCCGCCGCCGGTCCCATCGCGTTGACCCGCCGGACCCAGTCCGGGCGGCGGTACCTCTCGCTCATCGGTGCCAGCCCCATGGACCGAGAGTCAAGCACCGCGCCACCGTTCCCGCCCGCCCGACGACCACGGTGGGTGGCGCGGCGGCGTCGACCGCGGCCCCGGCCTACGCTGCCGCCGACCCACGCCAGCCAGCGACCGGCGAGGTGACGGCCGATGACCGAACGCTCCCCCGCGCTCACCTACAGCGAGTACCTGGCCCTCGACGAGGTGCTCGCGGCCCAGCGGCCCCGCTCGGACGAGCACGACGAGATGCTGTTCATCGTCATCCACCAGGTCTACGAGCTGTGGTTCAAGCAGATGCTCCACGAGTCGGCCCACCTGCAGCGGCGGCTCGAAGCCGCCGACACCCCCCACGTGCTGCACACGCTGCGCCGGCTGCTCACCATCCTCAAGGTGGCGGTCGCCCAGATCGACGTGCTCGAGACGATGACGCCCCGGCAGTTCCTCGGCTTCCGCGACCGGTTGGAGGCCGCCAGCGGCTTCCAGTCGGCGCAGTTCCGCGAGCTCGAGGCGGTGCTCGGGGCGCGGGACCGGCGGGTGCTGCGCCACTACCCGCCCGGCAGCGAGGCGGCGCGGCGCATCGCCGCGGCGATGGACCGCCCGTCGCTGTTCGACTCGTTCCTCCGCTACCTGG
>JAFGPU010000506.1 GCA_016936035.1 Acidimicrobiales bacterium | reverse complement strand
GCCGTCGTCTCCGGGGCCGCGGGAGCCGTCGGTGCCTCGGCGGAACCGGACCCGGTCGGCGGCGGTGTGGCGTCGGCCGCATCCTGGCGGGACGCGACGGACCGATCGAGCGGCCGGTCCGCGGCCGCCGCGGCCGGCGGCGCTGACGGCGCCGTCGTCGCGACGGCACCTGCCGTCCGAGCCCGCGGTGTCGACGGGTCGGTGCCGTCGCCCACGGCCAATGTCGCCGCAGCGAGTGCCCCGATGACGGCGGCGGCCGCGGTGGCGATGCGGCCAGCGGTGCGGGGCGTCGCGGGCCGGTGACGCGCCACGACCCGATGACGGCGGGTCCTCTCGGGTCGAGGGCCGGCGCTCGGCCGGGGTGTCACCGGGAGCACCACCGGGACGGGGGCGGTCGTGGGCACCGCGGGTTCGCTCGTGCGACCCCGCAGGGCGGCCGCCACCGCGTCGGCGCGCGGGCGGCGACCCGGATCGCGTGCGGTCATGGCCACGAGCACGTCGTGCAGCCACGCGGGCGCCTCGGGCGGCACGACTGGGGCACGACTCAGTCGAGCCACGGCGACCTCGGCCTGGTTCCCTCGATAGCACGGGTTCCCGCTGAGGCACTCGACGAGCACCAGGCCGAGGGCGTACACGTCGGCGGCCGGGGTGGCACGCCGGCCCTCGACCTGCTCCGGCGCCAGGTACGGGGCGCTGCCGATGACGAAGCCCGTGCCGGTGACGCCGGGGGCGTCGGCCAGGCGGGCGATGCCGAAGTCGGCGAGGCGCGCCCGACCCGTCCCGTCGAACAGGATGTTCGAGGGCTTGACGTCGCGATGCACCACGCCGAGGGCATGGGCGTGCGCCAGCGCCTCGGCCACCTGGGCGCCCACCGGGAGGGTGCGATCGAACCCGAGCGGTCCGTCGGCGAGCACGTGCGCCAGCGTCGGGCCGTCCGCCAGGTCGAGCACGAGGTAGGGCAGGCCGTCGTGGGTGCCGCTGCCGTGCAGCCGCACCAGGCCGTGATGGTCCAGGCGGCCGAGCGTGTCGGCCTCGGAGCGGAACCGGCGGGCGTTGTCGCCCTCGGGCACTCGCAGCACCTTCAGCGCCACGGCCCCGCCGGTCGCCGTGTCGGTGGCACGGAACACGTCGGCCATGCCCCCACGCCCGAGCAGGCCTCCCACCTGGTAGCGCTCGTCGACGACGTCACCCTGGCTCAGCACGCGACGAGTCCTACCCGTCGGTCGCGCCGTCAACCCGCCCCGCTCGGGCCGCCGTGCGCCCCCGAGAGCGCTCGTCGCGCGGTCCGGCCAGGCGCACGGGGCCGTTTCGCGGGTCGTCGTCGGGGTAGACCGCGGGCATGAACCGCCGATCGAGGCTGAGGGAGAGAACCGCACGCGCGGTCGACGAGCACACCGAGCCGGCACCGGGCGACCGCAAGTACGCCACCGGTCCGGACGCCCGCACCGTCGACCGGGACGTGCTGCGCCGGGAGCAGCAGGACGAGGCCGCCGAGTCGTGGGTCGGTCCCGGCCTGGGGCCGATGACGGACGCCCAGTGGAAGGGCCTGGTCATGGGCTCGCTGGCCGGCGCTCTCGTGGGGGCCGTGCTCTTCCTGCCGCTGGGACTGATCGGCTGGGGTGGCCTGGCCCTGGGGTGGCGGCTGGCCGTCGCCGCGCTGGCCGGGGCGCTGGCCGGTGGCACCGGTATGGCCCTGTACCTCGGTGGGCGCCAGCCGGAGCTCGAAGGCGAGACCCAGGACGTCGACGACCGGCCGTCCGTGGGGGCGAGCCCGCGCGACCCTCGCACCGACGCCCGTGGGCGCAGCTGACGACCCGGGCGGGCACGCTCGGCCCACCACCGAACGGCAGTTGCCGCCGGAGGGTCCGCCCGGCCCTCCGGCGGCTCCGCCGCATTGCAGGTCACGTCGTGCTGGGGACCGACGCTTCCTCGACGACAACCGTACGGCGACGGGTCCCACGTAGGGATCCGTAGCACCTACGTATTCGATGGCAGCGGGCCCTAGCATCCCAGGCGTGGTCACACACTGGCCGCTCGTCGGTCGGACCTCCGAGCTCACCGACCTGCGGCGTCTGCTGGGAGCGAACCGGTCGGTACGGGGTGTCGCGGTGTTCGGCGACGCCGGTGTCGGCAAGACGCGCCTCATCTCCGAGGCGCTCGAACAGATGCGCAGCGACGGCACGATGGTCGCGTGGGTGCGCGCCACCGAGGCCGCCCAGGACATCCCGCTCGGGTCGTTCGCGCACCTCCTGGCGCCCGGCGACGAGGCCCACCACCGTGACGACCTGCTCCACCTGGCCCTGGCCCGCCTGAACGAGCGCGCCGGGTCCGTGCCGTTCCTCCTCGCGGTCGACGACGCACACCTGCTCGACGACGCGTCGATCGCCCTGCTGCACCTGGTCGCCACCCAGTCGGCGATCCGGTTGCTCGTGAGCGTCCGCACCGGTGAGCCGTTGCCGCCCGGTCTCGTCGCGCTGTGGAAGGACGAGCTGCTCGCCCGGCTCGACGTGGGGGCGTTGACACGCGACGCGACCGAGCAGCTGGTCCTCACCGTGCTCGGCGACAACGTCCCGGCATCGCTCGTCGACCGGATCTGGGAGCTGAGCCGGGGCAACGCCCTGTTCGTCCGCGAGCTGGTGACCGCCGCCGTCGAGCGCCGTGCCGGCGGGGGCGGCGGCGGGCGGATCGTCCTGCCCGCCGCACCTCGGGAGCGACTGCGCGAGCTGGTCGACGAACGGCTGCGCCTGCTCGCGCCGTCCACCCGGGGCGCGCTCGAGGTGGTGGCGGTGGGGGAGCGGGTCCCGCTGGACGCCGTCGAGCGCGTCGTCGAGCCGTCCGACGTCGAGGCCCTCGAGCAGCGGGGGTTGGTCGAGGTGGTCGAGCCGTTCGGGGCGGCCGAGGTGCAGGTCGCCCACCCGCTGTACGGCGAGGTCCTCGCCGCCGCGCTCCCGCGGCTGCGGCGCCGGGCGATCCTGCGCGACCTCGTGGCCGCCGTCGACGGTCTCGAGCACTTCGACCGGCTGCGCCTGGCGACGTGGCGGCTCGAGTCCGGGGCGCCGGGCGACCCCGAGCAGCTGCTGGTGCTGGCCCGCGAGGCGCTGGGACGGCTCGATCACCGGCTCGCCGAGCGCCTCGCCCTCGCGGCGGGGGGCAAGGACCGGGCCGACGCCGGCCTGGTCCTGGCCGAGGCCCTGTCCGGTCAGGGGCGCATCGACGAGGCCGGCGCGGTCCTGGCCGAGCTGGTGCCCGCCGACCCGGAGCAGGTGGCCCGCATCGCCATGGCGCAGGCGAGCGACCTCTTCCTGCACCGCGACCGGTCGTTCGAGGCCATCGGCGTGCTGGAGCGCGCGGTCGAGGAGCTGGCCGACCACCCGGTCTGGCGGTCCGAGTGCCGGTCGGTGCTCGCGCAGATGCTCATGTTCTCGATGCGTCTCGGCGAGGCCGGCGAGATCGCCGACGACCTCCTCGCCGGGCGGGACGTCGGCGAGCCCGCCCGGGTGCGGGCCGTCACCGTGGCCGTCACCGTGTGGGGAGCACAGGGCAGGCCCGACGATGCGCTGGCGCTGATCGACGACGATCTCTACGCCGCCGCCCGGCGGCACCGGCGCGACGTCCCCTACGGCGACCTCCAGCTGCGGATGGCCCGGTTCCAGGCGCTGTACTGGGCGGGCCGGGTGCACGAGCTCGACGCCTTCACCCGAGCCGACCTCGGCCTCGACCTCGAGCGCCTGGCACCCTCGCTGCGCGGCATCCTGGCCGGGTTCCGGGGTGGTGCCCTGCTCCGCCGGGGACGGGCGGCCGCGGCCCTGGCCGAGCTCCAGCGGTCGTCACGGGCCCTGGTCGAAGCCGACTGGTTCGGCCAGCGCCCCCTCGCCGAGGCCATGCGCGTCCGCGCCGCCGTTTTCGCCGGGGCGCTCGACCGGGCGGACGAGGCCCTCGCCGCCGCCGACGCCGCGTTCGCCGCCGACCCGCTGCGGGGCGCCCGGACCTTGCCGTACATCGAGCTCTCCCGGTCGTGGCTGCTGGCCGCCCGCGGTGCGGTCGACGACGCGGTCCAGCGGTGCCTGACGCTGGCGGCGGCGATGGAAGGCGCGGCGCGGCCGATCGCGGTCGAGGTGCTGCACGCCGTCGTCCGCCTCGGGCACGCCGCCGAGGCGCTGGACGCCCTCGAACGCCTCGCGGCCGAGGCCCACGGGCCCTTCGTCGACGTGGTGGTGCGCCATGCGCGTGCGCTGGCGGAGCGCGACGCCGACCTGGTGGCGGCCGTGGCCCGCGATCTCGAGGGCCTCGGCCTCGACCTCGTTGCGGCCGAGGCGCACCGGGCGGCGGCGAACATCTACCGGCGCCAGGGCCGGGGTGCGTCGGCGGCGGCCGCGGCCCGCCGGGTCGACGAGCTGCTCGCTGCGTGCGGCCACCCCCGGTCCCCGGCGCTCGAGCCCACGCTGCCCAGCGGCGAGCAGCTGACGGGCCGCGAGCGCGAGGTGGCACTGCTCGCCGCGCACGGGCGCACGAGTCCCGAGATCGCCGCCGACCTCTACCTGTCGGTGCGCACGGTCGACACCCACCTGCACCGCGTGTACCGCAAGCTCATGATCGAGGGTCGCCACCAGCTCGCGGCCGCCCTCGGGATCGGCGACGGCGGCGAGACCCGGCACGGTACGTAGCTGCTACTGACGCCGTACGTATCGGCGAGGCGTACGGTGGCCACTGTGCGCGAGCCAGACGACGCCCGGAAGCTCGCGGTCGTGGCCGGTGCCCCCGCCGACCCTGACCACGTCGAGGACAGGCCCGCCGCCGATGGCGGCGGGCCTGTCCCGGTCGACGGCCGGGACGACGATCGTGGCGACCCACCCGGCCACGACGGTGCCGGGTCGCCCGCCGACATGGTGCAGGCGGTGGCGGACTTCGTGGACGCCCTCGTCGACCGCGAGCCCGACGCGGACACCTGAGGGTCGCCGCTGCGGTCCCGCGATCGCCGGGCCCGGTTTGCGCGAGCGACCGGCGGGGTACCACGGCCACGTGGCTGACAGCTTCGACCACGGCGTCCACCGGATCGCGTGGGTGGGGACCCGGATCCTCTCCCGTACCCAGGTGCGCGGCGCCGGGACGTGGGAGATCGTGGGTCACGCGGGGTGCGAGGGCGACGGGACCCTTCTGGCGCTGTCGTCACGCGACGTCGCGCCCCTGTGCCCGAGGTGCGGTGCGGTGGTGCAGTGGCAGCTCAGCCACCTGGCCCCGAGCGTCGCCGCCGACCACCGGGGCGTCGGCCGCCTGCCCTGAGCGACGCCGGCCCGACAGGCGGCTCGCCGGCGGGCCGCGGGTGCGGGGCGCTCAGCCCTCGTCGGACGGTGCCAGGGGTGGCACGGTCACGGCCAGGAGGCAGATGTCGTCGGTCGGCTCGTCGTCGACCATGGCCTCGGTGACGAGGTCGCACAGCTCGTCCGGGGAGCCGGCGAAGCCCTCGACCGCCGTGCGCAGCATGGCGTACGCGTCGTCGCCCGCCCGCTCGTGCCGCTCGACCAGGCCGTCGGTGTACATGAGGAGCGTGGCGCCCGTGGGCAGGTCCACCGGGCCATGGACGGGGCGTCCGCCGGTGAGGGCGAGGCCGAGCAGCCGCCCGTGGCCCTCGGTGACGTACTGCGCGCCGCCGTCGGCGCCGACGAGGAGCGGGGGCGGGTGGCCCGCGTTGGCGAGCGCGAACGTCGGCCCGGCCAGGTCGACGACCCCGAGCACCATGGTGGCGGTCTGGGTGTCGCCCAGGCTCTGCAACAACGAGTCGGTGCGCTGCACGACCTCGTCGAGGGGGTAGCCGCCGACCAGGTAGGCCCGTAGCCCCAGCCGCATCTGCCCCATCACGGCCGCCTGGCGGATGCCGTGGCCCATCACGTCACCGACCACCACGGCGGTGCGGGGACCGCCGAGCGGCACGACGTCGTACCAGTCGCCGCCGACCGCCACGTGGCCGCCGGCCGGCAGGTAGCGGACGGCGACGTGTAGGCCCTCGGGCACGGGCAGGTCGGTGGGAAGCAGGCTGCGCTGCAGCGTCAGCGCGATGTCGTGCTCGATCGCGGCCCGCTCCTGGGCCTCGCGGTAGCCGCGCTGGGCCATCTCGAACGTCGACAGGCTCTCGGTGAGGAACTCGACCGAGGCGACGACGTGCGCTCGCGTCGTCTCGTCGGTGACCAGGTCACCGACGGCGGACCGGTGCACCGCCGCGAGGTCGAGCAGGCCCATCTTCGCCTCGACCGCCCGGTGTCCGAGCTCGTAGGCCCGGGCGCGCCCCGCCTCGTCGGGCTCGGCCACGTAGGCGGCGAGGGCCTCGCGGTAGTCGGTGACGAGCTCGTCGCCTGCGCCGGTCACGGCCGTCCTCCATACCGGACGGCGGCGACGAGAGCGTCGTCGTTCGGTCGGGCGCTCCGGTCGAGGATGGTCGACACGAGCCGGTCGATCGGGCTCCCGAGCGCGACGTCGTCGGCGAAGTCGGGGGTGATGCCGTCGGTGGCCATCACCACGACGTCGCCGGGCTCGAGCGCCACGGTCGACACCCGGGTGCGGGGCAGCCGGTAGCCGACGACCCCGCCGTAGAGGGTCGCGCTCGCGGCCCGCCGGGGGCGATGGCCGTCGAGGCGCAGGACGAGTCCCTCGACGTTGCCGACCCCGACCCACCGCATCGTGCCGCGATCGTCGATCGAGGCGATGGTCACCGCAGCGCCGCGGGTGCGGGCGAGGGCCTCGTGCGCGAGCGAGAGCAGCATCTCGACCGGCTGGTCGGGCTGCCGGACGATGACGTCGCGCACCCGTGACGCCGCCTCGGCGGCCTCGGTGCCGTGACCCAGGCCGTCGATCACGGCCACCACGGTGTGCTCGCCGCCCTCGACGCACACGGCGATGTCACCGGACTCGGGCTCGCCCGGCAGCGGGCGGCCCGACGCCGACCACTCGAGCGGGCGGCTCGATGCCGTCATCGTGACCGCCACATCCGCATGACGACGGTGGTACCCACGCCGACCTCCGAGGTCACCTCGAACTCGTCCATCAGGCGCCGGGCGCCCGGCAGGCCGAGGCCCAGGCCGTTGCCCGTGGAGTACCCGTCCTGCATGGCTCGGGAGAGGTCGGCGATGCCCGGGCCCCGGTCGCTGGCGACGACCTCGATGGCGCGCTCACCCTCGGCGTCGACGACGCGCAGCACGACCTCGCCACCGCCACCATGGGTGACGATGTTGCGGGCGACCTCGGAGATCGCCGTGGCCAGCAAGGTGGCGTCGGTGGCGGAGCAGTCCATCTGCTCGGCCATGTCGCGACCGGACTGGCGGGCGAGCACGATGTCGGCGTCGGTCGTGATGGGGATCCGGATCGACTCCGGCGAGTCGGTCATCACCCGCCCGTCCCCACATCGAGGAAGGCGAGCCCCTCCTCGAGGTCGAGCGCGGTGTGGACGTCCTCGAAGTCGAGGCCGAGCTGCACCATGGCGAACGCCACCTCGGGCTGCATCCCCACCACGACCGTGTCCGCGCCCCGCAGCTGGGTCATGTGCGCGATCGTGCGCAGCGACCGGGCGGCGAACGAATCCATCACGTCGAGGGTCGTGATGTCGACGATGACGCCACGCGAGCGGTACACGCCGATCTGCCGCATCAGGTCGTCCCGCAGCCGCACCGCTTCGCTGTCGGTCATGGCCGACTGGATGGTGGCGATGAGGTAGTCGCCCTGCTTCAGAATGGGGACGGCCACGACCGATCAGCGCAGCTCGACGTCGGGTGGCGAGGGGTGCGACCTGCTGACCTCGTAGCCGAGCAGGCGCTCTGCGACCTCGATCCCACCCTGCAGGTCGCCGACGGCGTTCATCTTCGACAGGTCGACGCCGATGGTGACGAG
>JAFGPU010000505.1 GCA_016936035.1 Acidimicrobiales bacterium | reverse complement strand
GTGCTCAAGCTGGCGGCCAGCCTCGACGGCCGCACCGCGGCGCCCGACGGCACCAGCCGGTGGATCACCGGCGAGGCGGCGCGGGCCGACGCCCATCGCCTGCGGGCCGAGAGCGACGCCGTGCTCGTGGGCGCCGGCACCGTGCGGGCAGACGACCCGTCGCTGACCGTGCGCCACGTCGACGGGCGCGACCCCCTGCGGGTGGTGCTGGGCCACGCCCCCGCCGGGGCCAAGGTCCACCCCTGCCTCGAGGTGCAGGGCGACCTCGGCGACGTCCTCGACGACCTGGGCGACCGGCAGGTACTGCAGCTCCTGGTCGAGGGGGGCGCCACCGTGGCGGGCGCGTTCCACCGCGCCGGGCTCGTCGACCGCTACGTCCTCTACCTGGCCCCGGCCCTGTTCGGGGGCGACGACGCCCCCGGGTTGTTCTCCGGTGCCGGAGCGGCCACCATGAGCGACGTCTGGCGCGGGCACATCACCCGCGTGACACCCCTGGGCGACGACATCCGCGTCGACCTGCAACCCGCGAGGAGCACATAGATGTTCACCGGCATCGTCGAGGAGCTGGGCTCGGTCGTGTCGGTCGGCCACGGTCGCATCCGCATCGGCGCGACGACCGTGCTCACCGATGCCGAGATCGGCGACTCGATCGCGGTCGACGGCTGCTGCCTGACCGTCGTCGAGACGGGCGACGGCACCTGGGACGCCGACCTCTCCGACGAGACGCTCAAGGCCACGACCCTGGGCGACCGCCAACCGGGCGACCGGGTCAACCTCGAGCGTCCCGTGCGCGCCCAGGACCGCCTGGGCGGTCACATCGTGCAGGGTCACGTCGACGGGGTGGGCGAGATCGTCACCCCGGCCCCCGACCTGCGGGTGCGCATGCCCCGCGACCTTCTGCGCTACGTGGTCGAGAAGGGCTCCGTCACCGTCGACGGCGTCAGCCTCACCGTGGTCGACGTGCTCGACGACGGCTTCACCGTCGCGCTCATCCCCCACACGGCGGCGGTCACCACGCTCGGGCTCAAGGGCCCCGGCGACCGCGTCAACCTCGAGGTCGACGTGACGGTCAAGTACGTCGAACGCCTGCTCACCTGGCACACCGGCTCGCCGGCCGTCGCCCCGCCAAAGGAACATTGATGCCCTTCGCCAAGATCGAAGACGCCGTCGAGGCCATCGGCCGCGGCGAGATCGTGATCGTCGTCGACGACGAGGACCGCGAGAACGAGGGCGACCTCATCATGGCGGCCGAGTTCGCCACCCCCGAGGCCATCGCGTTCTTCCTGCACCACACCTCCGGTGTGATCTGCGCCCCCGTCACCAGCGAACGGGCCCGCGAGCTCGACCTGCCGCTGATGGTGGCCAACAACACCGAGAGCATGCGCACGGCGTTCACGGTCAGCGTCGACTACCGGCACAACACCACCACCGGCATCTCGGCGCACGACCGCTCCGCGACGATCAAGGCGCTGGTCGACCCGTCGACACGGCCCACCGACCTGCTGCGCCCCGGCCACATCTTCCCGCTCGAGGCGCGCGAGGGGGGCGTGCTCAAGCGCGCCGGCCACACCGAGGCCGCCATGGACCTGGCCCGCATGGCCGGCCTCTACCCGGCCGGGGTGCTGTGCGAGCTCGTCAACGAGGCCAAGGACGACATGGCCCGGGTGCCCGAGCTCGAGCGCTTCGCGGAGAAGCACGGCCTGCTGCTCATCTCGATCGCCGACCTCATCCGCTACCGGCGCCAGACCGAGAAGCTGGTGCGCCGCATCACCGAGGCACGGGTGCCCACCCAGTGGGGCGACTTCACCTGCTACGCGTACGAGTCGACCCTCGACGGCACCGAGCACCTGGCCTTCGTGCGCGGCGCCGTGCAGGGCGAGGACAACGTGCTGGTGCGGGTCCACAGCGAATGCCTGACCGGCGACGTCTTCGGCTCGCTGCGCTGCGACTGCGGCCCCCAGCTCGCCGCGGCGATGCGCCAGGTGGCCGAGGCCGGCATGGGCGCGGTCGTCTACCTGCGGGGGCACGAGGGCCGGGGCATCGGCATCGGCCACAAGCTGCGCGCCTACCAGCTCCAGGACCAGGGCCACGACACGGTCGACGCCAACCTGGCCCTCGGGTTCCCGGTCGACAGCCGCGAGTACGGCATCGGCGCCCAGATCCTGGTCGACCTCGGCATCACCACCATGCGCCTGATGACCAACAACCCGTCCAAGCGCGGCGGGCTCGAGGGCTTCGGCCTCCAGATCACCGAGCGCGTGCCCCTGATGACCGAGCCCAACGCCGAGAACATCGCCTACCTGCGCACCAAGCGCGAGCGCATGGGCCATCTGCTCGAGGGCCTCGACGATGTGCTCTGATGCCCGCCGGGCACACGACGGCACCACAGGAGGCAGCAGTGGCTGAGGGCACTGCCCGGGCGGGGACACCCGACGGGCTCGACGGCGCGGGGCTGCGCATCGGCGTGGTCCGCGCCCGGTGGAACACCCACATCGTCGAGCGGCTGGCCGACGGCGTCGCGCGGGGCCTCAAGACCCTCGCCGTCGCCGCCGACGACGTCGTCGAGGTGTCGGTGCCGGGGTCGTTCGAGATCCCGTTCGGCGCCCGGACCCTGGCGACCTCCGGCCGGGTCGACGCGGTGATCTGCATCGGCGCCGTGGTCCGGGGCGAGACCACCCACTACGACATCGTGGCGGGCGAATGCGCCGCCGGCGTGCAGCAGGTGCAGCTCACCACCGGGGTACCCGTGGCGTTCGGCGTGCTCACCACCGAGGACGAAAGCCAGGCCCTGGCCCGGTCCGAGGGGCCGGGCGGCCACAACGTGGGCGAGGAGGCGGCGGTGGTCGCCGTCGAGATGGCGCGCCTCGCCCAGCGCTACGCCCCGGG
>JAFGPU010000093.1 GCA_016936035.1 Acidimicrobiales bacterium | reverse complement strand
GGCTGATCCGGACCGTTCACGGGCGCGGCTACCAGTTCGTCGGCGCGACCGAGGTGCGGCCCGGTGACGGCGCGGCGGTGACGCCCGATGCCGGCCCGCCGGCGGCACCTCCCCAGGAGATCCGGTTCTGCACCGCCAGCGACGGCGTGCGCCTCGCCTACGCCACCTCCGGCTCGGGACCACCGCTCGTGAAGGTGGCCAACTGGCTCAGCCACCTCGACTACGACTGGGAGAGTCCGGTGTGGCGGCACTGGCTGGTCGAGCTGTCGCGCCGGTTCACCCTGGTCCGCTACGACGAGCGCGGCTGCGGGTTGTCCGACTGGGACGTCGCCCGCTTCTGCTTCGACGACTGGGTGGACGACCTGGAGACCGTGGTGGAGGCGTCGGGGCTGGAGCGCTTCCCGCTGCTCGGCCTCTCGCAAGGGGGGCCGGTGGCGATCGCCTACGCCGTTCGGCACCCGGAGCGGGTGAGCCATCTCGTGCTGCTCGGCTCGTTCGCCCAGGGGCGGCGCAAGCGGGGATCCTCGGCCGAGCTCGAGCTGACCGAGGCCCGCATCGATCTCGTGCGGTGGGGCTGGGCCCGGCCCGACCCCACGTACCGGCAGGTCTTCGTGTCCCGCTTCCTGCCGGAGGGCACCCAGGAGGAGTGGCGCGCGTTCGACGAGCTCCAGCGGCGCTCGACCTCGCCGGAGAACGCCTGGCGCTTCCTGGACGAGTTCGCCGACATCGACGTCAGCGATCTGGCCCGCCAGGTCACGGTGCCCACGCTCATCGTCGGTGCGCGGCGCGAGCCCGACAACGTGTTCGAGCAGTCGCGGGTGCTCGCGGGGCTCATCCCCGGCAGCCGGCTGGTGGCGCTCGACAGCGCCAACCACCTGCTGCCCGAGCGTGATCCGGCGTGGCGCCGCTTCCTCGCCGAGCTGGACGCGTTCGTCCTCGGCGAGGGGGGCGGTGCCTGAACGCCTGCCCTACGCGGGGAGCACCGACACCAGCTCGTCGAGCGGCACGACGACGTCGACGTCGTCGACGACGAACCAGGCGCTGTCCCTGACGCACGACAGCAACGTGCCGCACCAGAGCGCGGACGCCGTGCGGGCCACGACGTGGGCGCCGAGCAGCGGCCGCAGGCGGCGCTGTGTCACCGCAGGGGGGTCGATGACGATGGGGCTCATGGCGGCCTCCTCGCGTGAAGGCGGTTCCCTGTGGTCTACAGCCGGAGCCTCGGCCGGTGGTGGATGCGGGTCGTGACCGACGCCACGCCGCGCCAGAGCCCGGTGAGGTGGCGGTAACCGCCGGGAAACACGAGGGCAACACCGCGCGGTCACCATGGCCGTGTGCCGCTCGAGGAGATGTCCGGGTTCGTCGTCGGGGTGACGGCCGACCGTCGCGCCGGCGAGCAGATCGCCATGCTCGAGCGCCGGGGGGCGTCGGTGATCCACGGCCCGGCCATCCGCACGCACCCGGTCGACGTCGACGGGCCGTTCGCCGACGCCATCGAGGATCTGATCGCCCGGCCGCCCGACGTGACGGTGCTCAGCACCGGCATCGGGGTGCGGGGCGTGGTCGAGGCCGCGGAGGTGCTCGGGCGGGCGGAAGCCCTGATCGCGGCCCTGGGCCGGTCCCGGGTGCTCGCCCGCGGGCCCAAGGCCCACGGTGCGGCCGTGACGGTGGGGCTGCCCGTCGAGTGGAGCACGTCGACCGGCGTGTCCACCGAGATCCTGGAGGAGCTGGGGCGGACCGGCATCGCCGGAGTCCGCGTCGCCCTGCAGCTCGACGGGGCCCGTTCGCAGCCACTGGCCGACGTCCTCGTCCGGCTCGGCGCCGACCTGGTCCCCATCCCCGTGTACCGCTGGTCGCTGCCCGACGACAGCGGCCCCGCGCTCCGGCTCGCCCGCGCGATCGCCGACCGCCGGGTGGACGCGGTCACGTTCACGGCTCGGCCGCAGATCGAGAGCCTGTGTGAGATCACCGAAACAGCGGGCCTGCTCGACGGGCTGCGACGCGGCATCGCCCAGGGCGTCGTGGTGGCCTGCGTCGGTCCGGTGTGCGCCCGGGCGGCGGTCGACGCCGGCTTCGGCGAGCCGGTCGTGCCGGTGCGGCCCCGCCTCGGGTCGATGGTCATGTCCGTGGCCGAGGCGCTGGCCGAGCGGGCCGTCACGTTCCGGCTCGGTCCCGACCTGGTGCGGCTCCAGGGCCGCCTGGTGACCGTGGCCGGCCGGACGGTGCAGTTGAGCGAGCGGGAGCGCGACCTGCTCGCCGCGCTCGCCCGCCGGCCGGGGGTGGTGGTCTCGAAGTCGGACCTGCTGGGCACCGTCTGGCCCGACGGCGAAGCGGACGAGCACGCCGTCGAGGTGGCGGTCGCCCGGTTGCGTCGCCGCCTCGGCCCCAACGGCCACCTCCTCGAGACGGTCTTCCGGCGCGGCTACCGCCTCGCGGGGTGAGCGCCGCTCGCCCGGCGGCGCGACGCCCGGGGCCCGTCGGGCGCTCGCGGGCCCGGTCGGGCGTTGCTGGGACCGGGCGCGTGTCGCGGGGCTCACCGGGGTGGCGTCCGCGTGAGAGCACCGTCGCGGTGTCGGGTGTCACGGGTGCGTCGAGCGTGTCGGTGCGTTCATCGCCGTGTCGCCGGCGCGAAACAGCGGTTCGGGACCGTGGACCGCATGACCAGAACCGACGTGTCGTCCGCCTCGGCCCGCGTGCGCGGGTTGTGGAGCCTCGAGGGGCGCTACCGCGTGCTCCACCTGACCTGGTTCGCCTTCTTCGTGTCGTTCGTCGTGTGGTTCAACTTCGCGCCGTTCGCCAACACGATCCGGGATCAGCTGGGCCTGACCGATGCCGAGATCAAGACGATCGGGTTGTGCAACGTGGCACTGACCGTCCCGGCCCGCATCTTCATCGGCATGGCTCTCGACCGGTGGGGGCCCCGCCGGGTGTACGCCGCGATCCTCGTGTTCGCGGTCGTGCCCAACACGGCCTTCGCGGTGTCGTCGAGCTTCGAGATGCTCGTCCTGTCGCGCCTCGCCCTGTCCGTCGTGGGCGCGGGGTTCGTGGTGGGCATCCGCATGGTGTCCGAATGGTTCCCGCCCCGCGAGGTCGGCACCGCCGAGGGCGTGTACGGCGGATGGGGCAACTTCGGCTCCGCGGCCGCCGCGTTCAGCCTGCCGCTGCTCGCCGGCTGGTACGGCGGGGCGGACGCCTGGCGGTGGTCGATCGGCGTCACGGGCGTCGTCGCCGCGGTGTACGGCCTGGTCTACCTGCGGTCGGTGACCGACACGCCCGACGGCGTCGGCTACGCCCGCCCCCGGCGCCAGGGAGCGCTCGAGGTGACCCAGCCCAGCGCTGTCTGGGGTCTCGCCGGCCTGACCGTTCCCCTCACCGCCGTGCTCGGCCTGGTCGCCTGGCGGGTCTGGCGAGAGGGCGTCGTCACCGACGGCGGCCTGGTCGCCGTGGCAGTCGCGGTCGTCGTGCTGCTGGTCGTGCAGCAGCTGGCGGTGTTCCGCGTCAACCGTCCCGCGCTGGCCGACCGCTACCCGGTCGAGGACCGCTACCCGTTCCGCAACGTGGCGGCGCTGTGCATCGCCTACTTCGCGACGTTCGGCTCGGAGTTGGCGGTGGTGACGATCCTCCCGACCTTCTTCGCCGACACCTGGGGCCTGGGGCCGGCGGCCGCCGGTGCCGCGGCGTCGGGGTTCGCGTTCATGAACCTGGTCGCCCGGCCGGGCGGGGGCATGCTCTCGGACCTGCTGGGCAGCCGGAAGCGCACGCTCACCGCCCTGTGCGGCGGCCTGGTCGTCGGCTACGTGGTGATGGCCACGCTCGGCCCGGCCTGGCCATGGGTGCTGGCGATCGCCGCCTGCATGTGCTGCTCGTTCTTCGTGCAGGCGGGGGAGGGGGCCGTCTACGCCATCGTCCCGCTGGTGAAGAAGCGGGTGTCGGGCCAGGTCGCCGGCATGGCGGGGGCCTACGGCAACATCGGCGCCCTCGTCTTCCTGACCGTCGGCATCCTGACCTCGACGCGGGTGCTCTTCCTGGTCATGTCCGCCGCGGCGCTGGTCGCCCTGCTGGCCTCCCGCCTCGTCGTCGAGCCCGAGAACAGCTTCGCCGCCGAGCTGGTGGTCGACGAGATCGCCGCGGCCGAGACCGCCCTGCGGCCCGGGCTGGTCCCGGCGCCCGTGCCCGCTCTGGCGACCGAGGGCTGATGGCGATGGGCGCCGACCACACGACACGCGACCCCCGCCGCAGGCTGGTGGTGGCCGGCAACGGCATGGTGGGTCACCACTTCCTGGACGCCGCGGTCGAGCGCGGGTTGCACCGCAGCCACGAGATCGTGGTGCTGGGCGAGGAGTCCCACCCCGCGTACGACCGGGTGCACCTCACGACCGCGCTGGAGGGCGCCGACCACGACGCGCTCCGCCTGGGCGACCCCGACTTCCACGAGTCGCACGGCGTGCGCCTGCTGACCGGGCGCCGGGCCGAGCGGATCGACGTCGACGGCCGCACCGTCACCACCTGTTCGGGGGACGTCATCGCCTACGACCACCTGGTGCTGGCGACCGGCAGCGCGCCGTTCGTTCCGCCGATACCGGGCACCGACCTGGCGGGGGTGTTCGTGTACCGCACCCTCGACGACGTCGAGGCGATCAGGTCGTGGGCCAGGCAGTGCGAGCGCGGCGTCGTCATCGGCGGCGGGCTGCTCGGCCTCGAGGCCGCGGGGGCGCTGCGGGCCCTCGGGGTGCACACCACCGTGGTCGAGCTGGCCGAGCGCCTGATGGCGGTGCAGCTCGACGCCCAGGGCGGGCGGGCGCTGCGCCGCCACATCGAGGCCATGGGCATCGACGTGCTCACCGGTGTCGCGGCATCGGAGGTGGTGGCGACGCACGACGGGCGGGTGGCCGGCGTCGCGTTCGGCGACCCGGACGACGGGGCCGCCGCGCCGGTGCCGGCCGACGCCGTGGTGTTCGCCGCCGGGATCCGCCCACGCGACGAGCTCGCCCGGGCGGCCGGCCTCGCCCTGGGCGAGCGCGGTGGTGTCGCCGTCGACGACACGCTGCTGACCTCCGACCCGCACATCTCCGCCATCGGCGAGGTCGCCGCCCACCGGGGTGGGCGCTCCTACGGTCTGGTGTCGCCCGGCTACCAGCAGGCCGAGGTGGTGGCCGAGCGCCTGGCCGGCGGCACCGCGACGTTCGCGGGCGCCGACACGTCGACCAAGCTCAAGCTGCTGGGCGTCGACGTCGCCAGCATCGGTGACGCCTTCGCGCACGCCGAGGCCGCCGAGGAGGTCGTGTACTCCGACCCTGTCGCCGGCGTCTACAAGAAGCTCGTCCTCTCCGGCGACGGAACGCGCATCCTGGGCGCCGTCCTCGTCGGCGACGCCTCGGCGTACGGCTCGGTGCTGCAGTACGTGCGCAACGACATCGCCGCCCCCGAGCACCCCGAGCGGCTGATCCTTCCCGCCGGCGACGGCGCGCCGGTGGGCCTCACGCCGGGCGACCTGCCCGACGGCGCCACCGTCTGCTCGTGCCACAACGTCACCAAGGGCGCCATCTG